>DATERO010000116.1:0-9070 GCA_035271465.1 Dysgonamonadaceae bacterium
CACTATTACATGTTCTTTGAAAGAATTGAAAGATTGGTTATTGGAAAACGGGATAACCCATGTGGCTATGGAAAGTACGGGTGTTTTTTGGAAGCCTGTATACAATGTTTTGGAACCGGCTAATATCACTGTTTGGATCGTTAATGCGGCTCATGTGAAATATGTGCCTGGTCACAAGACCGACAAAAAAGACAGCGCATGGCTTTGTAAACTTTTGCTTGCTGGGCTTCTCAAGCCGAGTTACATACCAGCGAAAGAACAACGTGAACTCCGCGATTTAACACGTTACCGGACAAAACTCATACAAAGCAAGGCTTCTAACAAGAACCGGATCATCCGGATATTGGAAGATGCCAACATCAAGTTATCGAGTGTGTTGAGTTCCACAAGCGGTGCAGTAGGCACCAAGTTGATTAACAAAATCTGTGAAGGGAAAGAAATTACCATGCAGAACATTGACGAGGTTTACCACAAAAAACTTGAAGCCAGCAAAGCAGAAATTTTTGAGGCTTGCCAGGGGTTCGTCACAGTTCACCATGTGTACATGCTAAAAATCATTCGGCAGGAGATTGACAACACGCAACGCTCTATCGAAAGTTTAGACCAACAGATAAAGGAAGTTTTGTCGCCTTACGAAAACGCATTGGAAATGCTTAAAAAAGTTCCGGGCATCAGTTCCAAAAGCGCCGAAGACCTAGTGGCCGAAATTGGTTTGGACATGAATGTTTTCCCTACGGAAAATCATTTGGCTTCGTGGGCAGGCATGTCACCGGGCAACAATGAGAGCGCAGGTAAAAAAAAAAGCGGACGGACAACCCATGGAAACAAACAAGTAAAAAATGTACTAACAGAAATAGCATGGGCAGCCACAAGAACAAAAAAAACTTTTTATCAAGCAAGATACCACAAACTGGCAGCACGCCGGGGCAAGAAAAGAGCCCTAATAGCAGTAGGACATTCGATCCTGAAGTCGGTTTATCACATCTTGAAGGATAATTGTGATTACAAAGAACTTGGGGCAGAGTACCTGATCAGCCGAACTGAGGCCAAACGCAAGGCATACCTGAAAAGCGAGCTAAATAAATTGGGCTATATGGTTGAGTTAAAAGAACTCCCTCCTGTAGAAAAAGCAGTGTAAACACAAACTCATTCAAAGGTCGATTTTTTCTGGCACCCGTTGTTTACGAACAACACCGAAGCCGATTATGAAACTGACCTCAACAGCTAAGTATCCAAGAGTGTGTCAAGAACACGCGTATGAAATTTTATAAACTTCTTAGCTGTTTTATTATTGGATTTTTCAATAATCTTGCATTTGCCTTAATGACAAGTGCTTTCTATTCTTTTGCCTATTTGATAGAATAACTACTGATTATAAACAATATATGGGCTTGATAGGCTCATTTAATTAAAATATTTACGTATGAAAAAGATTATTACAATTATTATACTTGGCTTATTTTCTCAAATTAATTTTGTTTATGGTCAGGGAAAAGCATCTATTTCAGGGAAGATATACGATAAACAAACGGGAGAAGTTTTAATTAATGCAGTAATTTATGACACTAAAAACCTGAGTGGAACAACAACCAATGAACTTGGATATTACTCTTTAGTAATTGACGAAATACCCTCCAGAATAAAAGTCTCATATTTAGGTTACGCCACAAATGAAATCATAATAGATACAGTAAAAGTCATAAAAGATATTTATTTGTCACCTACAACTAAAACCGTTGATGAGATAGTGGTAAATAGCTCTCTTATTCATTCATTAAAGTCAAAGTCTTCATCTTTTATGGTAAGTAAAAAAGAGCTACTTGCACTTCCATCGTTAGCATCGGAGACAGATTTAAATTTATATCTACAATTGACACCTGGAGTTACTTTTGGAGGTGAAGGAAATTCAAACCTTTATGTAAGAGGTGGTGGTCACGATCAAAATTTATTTTTATTAGATGGTATGCCTTTATATCATGTTGGTCATTTTGGTGGTTTCTTTTCAACGTTTAACTCCGACATTATTAATTCTGCAACTTTATATAAAGGAGGTTTTCCTGCTCGTTTTGGCGGCAGGTTATCGTCAGTACTGGATGTACACACCTATAATGGTGATCGTTATAAGTTTGGTGGTAAGGCTACTTTGGGCTTGTTGTTTTCAAAAGTTGCATTAAATGGTCCAATTGTAAAGGGTAAAAGTTCATATTATATAACTGCCAGAAAAAACACACTTCCAATATTTAAAATACTGACTGGAGAAAAAATAGATTGTAAGTTTTACGATTTGAATCTTAAATTAAATACAGATATTGGTAAAACAGGCAAGTTATTTCTTAGTTTGTATGTAGGTGACGATCTGTTTGGCTTTGAAGCTGGAGCTGATTCAACGGGGCTATCCAAAAGCAATATAAACTGGGGGAATTTAGCTGGCTCAGTTAGGTATAACAAAATCTTCTCCGAAAGATTGTTTGGAAACTTTATTCTCGGACACACGAAGTACTATTTTAATGAGTATAATTTAACACTTACCGATTCTTCCGAAACACAAGAATATATGAAATATGAAAACGACTTTGTTTCATCAATTTCATCGAACTTTCTGAATATGTCGTACCAATACAAATTAAACGAGAAACTCAACTTACGTTATGGAAGTGATGTTTTCTTCAATAAATTTTTGCCTGGTAGTTCAAACTTGATTGTAGACATGCCCGATATTTCTTATGTCAATGATGTCTACGGTTATAACAATATATCTTCATTCGAATTAAACTTATTTGGCGAATTTATTTTTGAAAATATTGCTGGTTTTTCTGGAAATATTGGACTAAGACCATCCTATCTTTATTCCGAAAATCATTTCTTCTCTGTTCAACCCCGAGTTAATATAAACTATTCTCCAATTGATGTCATTCAATTGACTGCATCCTATTCAAAAACGAATCAACCCTTTCATGTATTAACATCTACTGGTGCTGGGTTTACAAGTGATTATCGGATTCCTGTAATGAAATATTCTCCTCCTTCACAATCAAATCAAATTGCTGTTGGTGCAAAATATCAATCACCTCATGGAATTGAATGCAGTTTAGAGGGATATATAAAAAATATGTCTGATCTAGTAATAAAGAAATCAGGAGTAAGGTATTCTGTCGATTTTCAAGAATGGGATAAAACAATTGAGGCTGGTGGAATTGGTCAGGCTAAAGGTATTGAGTTCTTGATCCGTAAAAACGCAGGTGATTTTTCAGGTTGGATTGGATTTACTTATTCATCTTCTATTCGTCAGTTTGAAGACTTTAATAATGGAAATCCATTCTATTTTAACTATGACCGTAGATATGAATTTAACTGCTCAGGAACCTATGCATTAAATGAAAATATAAGTTTTGGTTTAGTTTGGATTTATGCTTCTGGTTTACCATCCAATATTCCTTCATCATATTGGGGAGATAATGAAAACCGTGTAGTATTTAATTATGATGGGTATAATAGTACCAGATTAAAACCATATCATCGCTTAGATTTAAGCTTTAAACTGAAAGGCGATAAAGGTGATTGGAACTTTAGTATTATGAATTTGTACTGTCGTAAAAATACATATTATTACAATATTTACTTAAGCAAAAATACACCCATTATTGAAGAAAGAAGTCTCTATGGCATTGTTATACCATCGGTTAGTTACACGTTCAATTTTTAATTTAAGTGAGTTGTTTTCCATGAAATTTAATTGCTTTTTAATACTTTTTAAACGAAATTGAAGTTCTTAAAAAAACCATATAACCAAACCCCAAAACTGAATGATTACTTCAATTACAAGCATAATAAACTGCACTCAGACCTATTCGTATGCTGCTTTACATTATTCGAATGCTTCTCAGAGCTATATTAACGTTTCTCAGAACAATATTAACGGCGCTCAGACCTATTTGACTGCCACTATGTCCATATTTAATGCTTCTCAAACCTATATGAACGCTTCTTAGAGCTATTCGAACGCAATTATGTCATAATTACCCAAACGAGATTAATAATTATTATTCATAAAACTAAACATCAATTAAAAACTTGAAATTATGTCAAACTCAGAATCAAAAAGATTAGAAAAAGTAAGAGTTGCATTAACAAATGCTCAAACTCATACTGAGATTAAACCCATTTTAGCCGATTTCGGTATAGATGATGCAAAAATTACCGAAGGTTTAGATATTTATAACAATGCCTTGGTAAAATGGGAACAAAACAAACAAGAAGACTTAGAATCTAAAGTAACTAAAAATTAATACCATGCTATCTTTGGCGAACTTGAAGGACTCTACAAGAAACATAAAGATTTTGCAAAACGATTTTTTCATCGTAGCCCATCAACATTAATTAAATTAGGTTTAGAAGGCAGATACCCCACTAAATATGATGAAGTTTTCAATAAAATAAAACTCTTTTATACCACCATTGCAAACGATTCAGCTATACAAGGTGAGTTTACAAAGATTAAGGTTACACCGGAAGTTGTTGCTGTGTGTTTAAGTAAATTCGACGAACTATTATCAGCAAGAGCAAACTACGATAAAGAATTGGGAGAATCACAAGATGCCACCGATGTTAAAAATGCAGCAATGACTCAAATGGATGAATGGAAAGAAGATTTTGATGTCATTGCAAACATAGCATTATACGATAAACCTCAATTATTAGAGGTATTAGGAATATTCGTAAGAAATTAAATATAATTGCTGTGCTAGAAATGCCAGCCCAAATTGTAAGCACATTGTCATACAGCTGCAATACATTTGCACAACACCTCTGCTTGCCAAAAAGCTTACAATTTTCCTTCCCACGGTGCCGCTATTGCGGCATTGGGGTTGCCAAACACACAAATAAATTAGTTCTTCGTAGCCAACAGACGAGTTTATTATATGAAAAATTGAATTAAAATGATTAATATTGACTGACAAAAAGAACAAACCCAGTTGCTAACACGCGCTAAATTTAATTGCCGTAAGCGCTCAAAACCAAAACGTTACAGCCCGCAACAACGTCGGCGTGTCTCGACAGAGAATCACTCCGCAATCGGCAACTAAACTTAGCGCCACCGTTAGACCCAATGCAAGAAAAAAAAAGACACGCAGACAAATTTTTCTGGACAACGACATATTTTGACGTATGACAGTAGTAATTTTGAATTCTTAAAAGGGAAAGCCGAAACCCTCAATAGTAGGCATTGAACTAAAAACTAAATAATTATGGCAATCTCAAACATTGAAAAACGGAGTTCATGGTATGACCTTATTGATGAAAAGGGTAAAAAAACAAAAACATTACCTTCAAGTATTGGAGAAATTGAAGGATTTAGTTCTGGGTTTTTTATAGTAAGTCGTAGTTCCTGGTATGACTTATATGATGAAAGTGGGAAAAAGTATAAAACACTCCCAAAATCTATAGGAGATATGGTTTCTGTTTCAGGAAATACATTTGTTGTAAAACGTAGTTCTTGGCTTGATACATATGACAATACAGGAAAGAAAACAAATACAAGACCAGCAAGATAACCTTAATTAAATACAAACATGAAACAAAAACGGAACCTTTGGGTATATGGCATTATTGCGTTTACGTTAATATTTATTGCCTCTTCGGTAATTTTTAAAATCTTTGAGTTTGAAGTTTTGCCTTCTCAATTCTTTGGAGCCTTAATTGGAGTTGTTATCACTGCTATAATAACCGTATTTCTTTTGCAAGGGCAAACTTCAAACGAAGAAGAAAGAGAGAAAAGTGTCAAAGTTTTTGAGAAAAAACAAGAAGTTTATCATGCTTTCCTTGAAGAACTTAAAAAGATAATTCAAGATGGAGAAATTACAATAGTCAGTAAAGGGAAAGATGCAAATCTTGATAAATCTATTGATGAACTAAAGGACTTGATTTTTCAACTTGGTTATTTGCAAATGCACACTTCCGAGAAAACGATTAACGGAGTATTGGATAGCGTGGCAAAGATTATTCAATTAATGAATGCTTTTAACTCAACACAAGAAGCTGATAAACAGAAGGAATTACCTAATTACTATTCATCTTTATCAGAAGAGCTTTTCAAAATAATTGCAATTTTGAAAGAAGACCTTTACAAAGACGAATGTAAGCCAATAAGTAAGGACAAAATGAACTCTATTCTAAAAGAGTGCGATTTATTTGTAGAAACAGAAGGATTTAACAAGTATGAAATTCAAAAGTATTTCTGGGATGAAATTCAAAAACAGTTAAGTGATAAAGGTTATAAAGTTGAACAAAAAGATTTTATACAAGACATTAGCGAATACTATGCTCGTGCTAGAAATAGGCATAGGTATTATGGGTTTGGGTTTCCAGTTTACACATCCAATAAATCAAACAGAAAAGTATTGTTTTACATTGAATTGGAAAATTCCTATTACTATGGCTTTGCATATGAAGACAAACCGAATAGCGATATTGAAACTAGTTCTTTGATTTCTGAAATTTCAAATTCTTTTTCATCGAACGAAGGTTGGGCTGGTTGGAAATGGTCTGATAGGTTTGGGCTGGATTTTTGGAATTTAAACTCATCGGGTTTTGAGTCATTAAAGAATCCAAGGAAAAGAGAAACCTATATAAAAGGAATTGTTGATGAGATGGATATGTATATTAAAAAATTCCAAGAATTAGCCAAAGAAAGAAACCTGTAATCTATGAAATCATTTGTTGCCATTGACTTTGAAACCGCAAACCAATACCGCAGTAGTGTTTGTAGTGTTGGCTTAGTATTCGTTGAAAACAATAAAATCATTGATTGTTTTTACGAACTAATTAAACCTACACCAAATTTTTATTGCAGTTGGGCAACAAATATTCATGGAATACAATACTGGGACACAATTAATTCATTAGAGTTTCCATCTGTTTGGCAAAAACTTCATACTAAGATTAAAAATTTGCCACTTGTTGCTCATAATAGTGCTTTTGATGAAAGTTGCTTAAGAGCAGTATTGGATAGTTACGGAATAGAGCAACATAGTAACACTTTTTATTGCACTTACCGAGAGGCAAAAAGATTATTCCCTGACTTACCCAATCATCAATTACATACTGTTTCAGAGCATTTTGGGTTTCATCTTGAAGACCATCACAATGCTTTGGCTGACGCCAAAGCTTGTGCTCATATTGCTCTTAATATTTTTAAATAAAAGCACATGGAAGCATCAACAACGGTAAATAAAATGTTAGCAGGGAACAAAATATTTGTTCCGACTTATCAAAGGGCATATTCTTGGGATACAGAGTTTGACAAAAGCAAAACACCAAAACAAGTAAATGTGTTTTTGACTGATTTAGAAGATTATAATAAAAGTTCCGCTATAACGTCCTATTATTTTGGTCATTTTCTTTTTGAAGAAAAATCAGAAAGCAATTTTGGAGTTATTGATGGACAGCAACGATTAACAACGATTGTCATTTTTCTTTCTGCCTTATTTTCAAAATTAAAATCAATTCGACCATTAACTGAAAACGAAGAAGTGCTTTTTGAAAATATGATTAAGCGTAAATCAAATTACATTTTTTCTACCGTTGATTATGACAATCAGTTTTTCAAAGACTATGTAATTGAGCAAACCAAGAAAAATAGAAATGGATTGGAAACTGAATCAGCAAGAAGAATCGTTAAAGCATTTGACTTTTTCGCAAATTCATTTGCAGACAAGGATGAACAGTTCCTAACAAAAATGCTAAGAACAGTTAGTGAAGCGACTTGCACTACACATCCTGTTAAAAATGAATCAGAAGCAATACAAATGTTTATTTTCCAAAACAATCGTGGTAAGAAACCATCAAATTTGGAAATCATAAAAGCACAATTTATGTTTAATGTTCACCTTTATGGTGGTGAAGAAAAAGACAGTTTGATTGAAGAAATAAAAAATCGATTTGAAAAAATTTACAAATCAATTTCCTCGATTGAATACAAAATTGATGAAGATGATGTTTTAGTTTACACTTTACGAGTTCACTTCAATTCGCTATGGGAATCAAACGCAATTGATAAAATAAATAAACTACTTTCAGAAAATAATCCTATCCCGTTTATTAAATCCTTTACAAACTCACTTGCAGTAAGTTTTGAACATTTAACAAGTTTCTTTGGTAAAGACGAAAGAGAAAATATTGAAATTCATTCGCTTGTAACTCTTGGTGGTTTTGCTATTGCTATTCCATTTGTTATCAAAGCATATACTTTTGGTTTATCAAGTAACGAAATCAGTAAAATATGTTCATCTCTTGAAACGCTTGTCTTGCGTCATAGACTTATTGGAACAAGAGCAGACCTAACATCAAGAATTAATGGCGTATATCAAGAATTCACTTTTGGAAAACCTGACATCAAGCCAATAATTGAAAGGGTTGAATGGATGAGAAACGTATCAAATGACTCTTGGTGGTGGGCATATTGGAATAAATCAGAACTTGAAAAATCTATTCAAGGCGGTATGCACCATTCAACTGCAAAATTCATTCTTTGGAAATACGAAAACTATCTTGAAAATCAAGGCAAAAGGGGTTATTCTGTTACACGTTTTGACAACATTGAAAGCCCTGAATTAGAACATGTCGCACCACAGACACCGACAAATGGAGAGCCAATTGCCGCAGGTTATTGTGAGTATGACGAAGAATTTAAAAATCAATACATAGACTGTTTAGGAAATTATTTATTAATTTCAAAATCACATAATTGTTCGGTTGGTAATAAACCATTCAGCGAAAAAATGAGTTCATATAATCATCTTGCACAGCAAAGAGAAATTCAAAATATGACTTCTGACAATGAAAATTGGAATAAAGAAAAAATTAGTCTGCGTAAAGAAAAAATAGTGAAATTTATCCTTGAAAACCTTTAAGACATAATGCACATGGCTCTAATCGAGTAGACTGCCCCGCCAGTAGTTAGCTGACGGGGAGAGCCTCTCACACCACCGTACGTACGGGTCTCGTATACGGCGGTTCCTTAAATCACAGGGAATAACGATTTATTGTAATTCGGAGAAATAGAGTTGAAAGT
>DATERO010000117.1:0-3112 GCA_035271465.1 Dysgonamonadaceae bacterium
ATTCAAATGCTATGTAGAATAGTACGATTAATCTTTTTCAGCTATAGCAGCTTCCCAACCAATCATTGCCACTTTTAAATTTAAGCCCCAATGATATCCTCCTAATTCTCCACTAGAACGAATTACTCTGTGACAGGGTATGATGAAAGAAACAGGGTTTGAGCCGACGGCTGTGCCAACGGCTCGATTTGCGTTTGGATTGTTGAGATAATGGCTAATATTGCCATAAGTTGTGAGTTCACCTAATGGGATTTTAAGCAGAGCATCCCATACTTTCAATTGAAAATCAGTCCCTTTGATATGTAGATTTAACGGGGCAAGTGCATTTTTGGGATTCTTCAAAAAATTGATTGCTTGATGATGTATGGTTTGTTCGAGATGAATAAGATTAGCTTGTGGAAACATATCAGACAATTCTTTATGAGCAGTTATCATATCTCCAAATGCTAAATAACATATGCCCTTCTCAGTGGATGCAATACAAGCAGGTCCGAAAATAGTTTCTAAATTAGAGTAATAAATTGTTAGATGTTTACCACGATTCTTGTATTCTCCTGGTGTCATAGCTTCAACTTTTACAAAAAGATCGTGTAAACGACTAGTTCCTGATAATCCTGCATCTATGGCTACATCAAAAATAGATTTCTGTTGCTTTAAGTGTGACTTGGCATATTCTAGAGTTATATATTGAAGAAACTTCTTAGGGCTAACACCTGCCCAGCGGGTAAAGAGACGTTGAAAGTGATATGGACTAAGGTTTACTGCCGTTGCAATTTCATCTAATGTAGGTTGCTCTTTAAAATGAGAACGAATGTAGTTTATAGCTTGTTCTATGCGCTTAAAATCTAAATTGTCATTTTTGTTCATATCATTCATGTTTTTGAGAATATCAAATTTACTTCATTAGTTATATATAAGCAATCTGATTCTTGCTAATATTCTAATAGACTGCAAATATTCCTCAATCAGGCACTTGAACAGGGATATTGATTGATGCAATTTAACAAAACATGTATTTTAAAGTAACAAAAATGTTTTTCGATTTCTCAAATATCTAGGATAAATCAACAAAACTAATCTACTCTGCTAAGAACTGATCAAACTCATCGGAAAACATGCTATCAACTTTACCATCAGGCTTTACATATATAAAATAGTAGTGTAGACCAGGTATTGTGTGAGCCACTTCAACTGATTTCTCTACTCCCATAGCCATAAATGCTGTTGCATAAGCATCTGCAGTCATGCAATCATCTGCAATTATGGTTGCTCCAAGTATGTTTTGTTCTGATGGATAGCCAGTTTGTGGATCAATGGTGTGAGAATACTTTACGCCATCCTTCATATAGTAGTTTCTGTAATTTCCTGAAGTAGCAACGGCTTTATCACAAATTGAAAGTATTATTTGTAACTCTCGTTGCATTGCAGTAGAATCATCTGTTGGTTTGTCGATTCCAATGCGCCAGCAATTTCCTTTTTCATTTATCCCTTTCATAGTTATTTCTCCGCCAATCTCGACCATGTAATTCTTTATGCCTAGCTCTTGAAGCAAATATGCAACAATGTCACAAGAGTAACCTTTAGATATCCCTGAAGTGTTTATTTGTACACGAGGATCGTCCTTTACAACTACACCATCTTCGATTCTTATCTTATTATAACCAACAAATGGTTTCATGCTATCAATTTTTTCTTGCGTCACATTATCCATATCTTTAAAACCAAATCCCCAAGCATTGATAAATGGAGATGCAGTAATATCAAACTTACCATCCGTTATACGTGCTACTTCTATTGATTTATTAAATACTTTCAAGAACATGGAGTCTAGTTTGACTGGTACATTATTGTTTACCTTTCCAATAATTGAACTTTCTTTGAAAGGATTTAACGAATCATCAAATCTTTGCAACGCTTCCATAATTTCCTCCCTCACAGAACGATCATATTCATACTTGATGTGAAAAGTGGTATGAAATATTTCCCCACTTTCTTGATAATAGGTGAGTTCAGCTTCTTTGCTACTTGATTTACAACTTATGAGTAAAATTGTAAATAAAAATAAGAGAATATGCTTATAAAAAGTATTATATAGTTTCATAGTCTGGATATGTGTATGGAGGAAGAAAATATAAATAATGACGGAAAATAGAGTTAGTAAATATAGGTGTTTATAACCACTGAGTAAATTCTTCTACCGATTTTCGCTTTTTGGGTTGTACTGCTTCTTCTGAAACTTTATCGGATGGATAACCAATAGGAATAATGACAGTAGGTTCAATGTTTTTATCTAGATCGAGTGCCTGGATAAGTGCATTTGCATCAAAGTTGCAAACCCAACAAGTGCCCAACCCAAGTTCAGTTGCTTTCAAAATTAGGTGTGTCACTGCAATAGCAACATCAATATCTCCATGATCTTTATTGTCAGCTGGTCTTTTCCATGATTCCGATTTGTCAACACAAGCTACAATATAGAGTGGAGCATTCTCAAACCATTTACGTGGATAACACTCAATTATCTTAACTTTTATATCATTCGAACTGCAAACAAAAAACAGCCATGGCTGGTAATTTACTGCGGAAGGAGCAAACCGTGCTGCACTAAGCAGTTCTAAGATAGTTTCTCTATTTATCTCTTTGTTTGAAAATGATCGAACTGATTTCCGTTCTTTAAATAAGTTATCGATGCTCATATTTTAAGTAATTAAAATTCTTCCTCAATATGGTACTTATTTCTATCTGCTGAGTTGCGAGAAACGAGTTCTCCTATGAAACCAGCAAGAAATAATTGAGTCCCCATTAACATTGCGGTAATTGCAAGATAGAAATAAGGTGAGTCTGTAATCAATCGATATCCTAATCCATGTTTCATTGCATATATTTTTGATGCACCCACAACTATTATAGCAATAAAGCCAACGAAAAACATTAAACTACCTAAGAAGCCGAAAAAGTGCATTGGCTTTTTACCAAAAACAGACAAGAACCAAAGGGTTAGTAAATCTAAATAACCATTGAAAAAACGATTAATCCCAAATTTAGTTTTACCATATTTTCGCGGGCTATGCTCAACAATCTTCTCTCCAATCTTTGTGAATCCAGCATTTTTTGC
>DATERO010000118.1:0-2225 GCA_035271465.1 Dysgonamonadaceae bacterium
TTATAAGCGTGAAGCAAAGGGTGATATTAATGTTACCAGTGAGTTCATTAAAAGTGAAGATGATTGGTGCGACCTATTCGACTTTCTAATAAATCGAAAAGAGGTTGAGCAGAAACATTTAATCAAGTATTTCAGCGATTCAAAGGTAATCGATAAAAACGAACAAAATGATTATCGTTGGAATTATCCTGAGGATGTTAAATATCCAATGAATGACACGAAAGCTCAGTTTGTGTCACGTTTAAAGAAAGTAAAAGACTTTGACTTAAAAGAAGATTTATCTTTAGATTTTCAAATAAAACTATGGCACATTATCTATTCGGTTACAGATAAAAATGAATTTGAGCAAGCTTTAGGAACATTTGCACTAAAGAATAATATAGACAAAGATAGCTTCGTAGACAGCTTTAAAAGTTTTCCGCCTTACGATTCGGAATATGCTTCATATTCAAAAAAAGCAATAAAAAAGTTACTTCCTTTGATGAGAGTTGGTCGTTATTGGGATAAAGATGAAGTTTCAGAGGAAGCCATTAAACGTATTAATTCAATTGTTGAACGAATAGAGCACTTACAAGTAGATGAGGAATCCTGTTTAAAAGAAGACAAGCTGAAAGAGGCTATCTCAGCTGTTTCTGATGATGATATTCCAAAACAATTTGTGAAAAGCTTCCTACCTTTTAAAGGTAAGAACCCATTGTCTGGATTAAATACATATCAAGCTTGTTATGCAGTTTATGAAAGACACTCCGAAGTAAGTGAAGTTACTCAATGGAAAACTCCGCAAGATATAGACAATTACTTAGCATCATTTAAGCAACATAGTTTGAGGAATCCTATAGTTGAACAAGTTGTAACAGAAACACTGCGTACTGTTCGTGATATATGGCTTCATTATGGCGATGATGAGAAAAGATTATTTGACGAAATACATGTAGAAATTGGCAGAGACATGAAAAACTCTGCTGACAAACGAAAAGTCATATCAAGCCACAACAGAGAGAATGAGCGAACCAATCAGCGCATAAAAGAGTTGTTGCAAGAGTTGAAAGACCAATATCCAGAACAAGATATTCGACCCTATTCTCCAAGTCATCAAGAAATATTGAAAATTTATGAAGAAGGGGTTTATCAAAATCCAAATGCTTCTAATACTATTCTAAATGAACTTGAAGTTTCGAAGATTCGTAATTCAAGAACACTAAGCAAGAATGATATTAATCGCTATAAACTTTGGTTAGAGCAGGGTTACTTATCTCCATATACTGGAAGAGTTATCCCTTTAAGCAGACTCTTTTCTGAGGATTACCAAATAGAACATATCATTCCTCAAACACGCTTCTTTGATAACTCTTTGGGCAATAAAGTAATTTGCGAAAGCGAAATAAACCCCTCTCCTTATAAAGGGAGCCAAACAGCATTTGAATTTATTAAAAACATGGGTGGCTCTATTGTTCAGTTGAGCAACGGTAGAGGAACTATGGAAATATTTAAATTGAGCGAATACGAAAACCATTGCAAAAACTACTTCAAGCGGAATAATAGAAAGTTAGAGTATTTGTTAGCTGAAGATGTTCCAGAAAGGTTCACAGAACGCCAGATGAATGATACACGCTACATAAGTAAATTTGTAAAAGGGCTGCTTAGTAACATAGTGCGTAATGAAAATGAAAAAGAAGCGACCTCTAAATCTCTTCTAACTATGCCTGGTGCAATTACGGCGAAGTTGAAACAAGATTGGGGATTAAACGATAAATGGAATGAACTGATTGCTCCACGTTTTAAACGTCTCAATGAGATGACTAATTCTCAAGATTTTGGATATTGGGATAGCAATATAAATGCTTTTAGGACACAAGTTACAGATGAAATAGAAAAAACAGGTTTTAATAAAAAACGTATTGACCATCGTCATCATGCAATGGATGCACTTGTTATTGCTTGTTGTACTCGCAGTCATGCACAATACTTAAATACACTTAGTGCAGGGAAAGATAAGTTTGATTTGCGAGATAAGCTTTTGGTGAAAAATGATCATGGACATTATACTAAAAGCTTTCAACTACCATGGGCAAGTTTTCCAGTAGATGCAAAGGATTCTCTTGAAAGAGCGATTATTAGTTTCAAGCAAAACACACGTGTCATAAACAAAGCTAATAATAAAACATGGCAATGGGTGCAAAAGAGGAATGGTGACTTCAAAAAGGAATTGGTAAAGCAAACTAAGG
>DATERO010000119.1:0-5281 GCA_035271465.1 Dysgonamonadaceae bacterium
GCAAAAAGTAAAGCAACTAAAGAGGCAATAGGAACTAAGTAAAATAGATTCATACTATTAACATTTAATTTGAGTTATAATTGAAATTGACTTAAAATATGACAAATATGAGAATAATTTCGCGAAGTATGAAACTTATCATGTTATATTGCTGTCTTTCCTTAATGGTCTCTATTTGCAAGGGAGCTTTCTTAGTAGAATAAGAGATGCTAAATCGGAAATTTAGGAAATATCTCATTTAGGCAGTGTAAACGAATATCAAAAAAAAAGAAATCTATGGAAAAACTATTTGTTCATTATACTGCTATTTTAAAACAGTATGTTATAGTTTCCTTAGGAAGACGGTGAAAAGATTGTATCAGGAGTTTTACTACGCATTTCAATCGGAATTGAGCATTTTGATGATATCAAAGCAGATTTTAATGGTGCTTTAAAGACATTGTAAGATTATTTTAAAGAAGTAACTCAAATTATATTTATCTTCGAGCTTTAAATAATACTTCAATTTTTTTGTGTCAATTTATAATTATGTCAGATTCTAAATTCTATAGTAAACGAGAAGAAAAAGCAAACTATCTATCTCATGCCCTTGGTGTGATAATGGCAATAGTTGGCACGGCTATCTTAATATCTAAAGCATATATTGCAGATAATAAATGGGCAATATTAGCACATTCAATTTTTGGTTTCGGAATGTTGGTATGTATGCTCTCTTCAACGATTTACCACTATGTAGAACAACCAAAAATAAAAGCTATTCTTCGTCATTTTGATCACGCAAGTATATATGTGCTTATTGCTGCTAGTTATTCTCCTTTTTCACTCATATTGTTACGGCAAGAGGGAGTGTGGGGATGGTCTCTCTTTATTTTAGTGTGGTTGATTGCTATTGTAGGAATTGGATTCAACTTAAGACCTATGAAGAAAAACAGTCATCTCAAAACAGGCTCATATGTTTTGATGGGAATGACAATAATTATTGCAATAAAACCCACTATTAGAGTTGCTGTAGAAAACAACTGTCTTCCAGTATTGTATTGGTTAGCTGCAGGAGGTGTGTTTTATATTATAGGATCAGTCATTTATGCACTAGCCAAGAGGGAGTTTGCTCATTCTGTGTTTCATATATTTGTGTTGCTAGGGTTGGGGAGCCATATTTTATCTGCCTATCTGATACCAGTTTGAAAAATTATATATAAAGTTAGATGGTTATATAAAAAGAATGGGTGGTGAAAAATTAATTTTTCACCACCCATCGAATATTAATTAAATTTTAAAACTCTATTGTCAAAAAAGACTTTTAGTCCAGTTCATCTAACTGTTTGTCAAACCACGATTTAATTTCATCTTTACTTTTGCCTGTTTTTTCTTGCATTTTTCCATAAAGCTCATCTTCTTTGCCTTCCGCATACTGTAGGTCGTCGTCAGTTAAATTGGCCCATTGTTGTTTAGCTTTTCCTTTTAGCTGATTCCATTTTCCTTTAAATCTTAAATCGTCCATGTCTTTTAATTTTTAAATGTAACTTAACTATGAGTACACTTATAGAACAAGACGAAACATTTATTGGTTCAACACTTAACAATCATTAGAATTGACATATCAAAACTCTGAAGTAAAGTGAAAGGTAATGTTCTTGAAATCTTGCTGTGCCATCATCAACATGTAGTTCGATTCGGCCAAAAAGACATCTCTCCCTTCTTTATCCTGAGCCATATACTGATATTTGCGTTTTTTGAAATCAGCTAATTCATCTGCATCTTTGCTCTCAATCCAGCAAGCTTTGAAAAGACTGATTGGTTCCCATCGACATTGCGCACCATATTCATGCAATAATCGATATTGTATAACTTCAAATTGAAGTTGTCCTACTGTTCCAATGATTTTTCGACCATTGAACTGATGTGTGAAAAGTTGAGCAACCCCCTCATCCATTAGTTGTTCAACACCTTTTTGAAGTTGTTTAGATTTCATGGGGTCAGCATTTTCGATGTACTTAAACATCTCTGGCGAAAAGCTGGGTAATCCTTTAAAATGTAAATTCTCTCCAGATGTCAACGTGTCTCCGATTTTAAAGTTGCCGGTATCAGGCAATCCAACAATATCTCCGGCAAACGCCTCATCTAGTATCTCTTTCTTTTGAGCCATAAATGCGGTGGGTGATGAAAAGCGCATCATCCTATCGAAACGAACATGCTTGTAATTCACGTTACGTTCAAACTTGCCTGAACAAACTTTCACGAATGCCAATCGAGAACGATGATTGGGATCCATATTGGCATGAATCTTAAATATAAAGCCACTGAAATCTTCTTCATAAGGATCAACAGTGCGCTCTTCAGCATCAATAGGACGGGGTGAGGGAGCAATATCTACAAAACAGTCTAATAATTCTTTTACCCCAAAGTTGTTTAGAGCTGAACCGAAGAAAACTGGAGCTAATTTACCCGAAAGATATTCATCTCTGTCAAATTCGGGATATACGCCAGTAATTAGCTCTACCTCCTCACGAAGTGTTTCAGCTAAATCATCTCCAATGTGCTTTTGAAGTCTTTCGTCTTCGAGTGTCTTAATGGCCACCGACTTAGTTACAGTTTGTTTGCTTGGTTGATAAAGATCAAGGCTCTTATTGTATAAATTATATACACCCTTAAATCGATCACCCATTTCTATAGGCCAACTCAATGGTCGTACATTAATTTGCAGCTCTTTCTCCAACTCATCTAAAACATCAAAAGGGTCACGACCTTCTCTATCTAATTTGTTTACAAAGATCATCACAGGAGTATGTCGCATCCGACAAACTTCCATTAACTTTCGTGTTTGAACTTCCACTCCTTTTGCTACGTCCACCACAACAATAACGCTGTCAACTGCTGTAAGCGTTCGAAAGGTATCTTCGGCGAAGTCCTGGTGACCAGGGGTATCCAGAATATTTATTTTATGACTGTGATAATCAAAGCCCATTACTGAAGTAGCCACCGAAATTCCACGTTGTTTTTCGATTTCCATCCAGTCGGAAGTGGCTGTTTTCTTTATTTTGTTTGACTTTACAGCCCCCGCAATATGAATTGCACCACCAAAAAGGAGTAGTTTTTCAGTAAGTGTAGTTTTCCCAGCGTCAGGATGGCTTATAATGGCAAACGTGCGACGTTTTTGTATTTCTTTTTTTAAATTCATAAGTAAGTTTTTGGTCATTTGACCTATTGTAGCTGTATTAGGAACATATCAGTTCTTAATTAGTACTATGGTTTAATTTATCAATAAACTTTTTCAAACTCTCCTCCCAGTGAGGAATTGTGAAATGAAAAGCAACTTGTATTTTTGTTTTATCTAAAATGGTGTACTTGGGTCGAACAGCAGCAGTTGGATAATCTTTGGTCTCGATTGGTATAAGTTTGCAGCCTTCAATATTTGAAAGCTCTTTTATTTTATTTGCGAAACCATACCAAGTGGTTTCTCCAAGATTTGAAAAATGATAAATACCTTCCTTCCATTCATCCTTATCTGCATATTCTAAAATAATTGTAATAGCTTCAGCCAAATCTTTTGCATAGGTAGGAGTACCATGTTGGTCATTTACTATTTTCAGCTCCTCTCTCTCTCGCATCAAGCGCATCATGGTCTTTACAAAGTTAACTTTGAAAGAAGAGTATAACCACGCAGTTCGAATAACTATAGAGTTAGGGGCAACAGATAAAACGGCTTTTTCTGCTCCAACTTTTGATTTGCCGTAAACAGACAATGGATTTACAGGTGCATCTTCTTTGTAAGGAGTTTTTGAAGTGCCATCAAAAACATAATCAGTGGATATATGTATGAGTTTGCAATTATATTCATCCGATACTTTCGCTAAATTTTCTGCACCCAATCTGTTTACCTTGTCACATAAATTTACATTAGATTCACATAAATCGACCATTGTGTAAGCAGCACAATTGATAATATATTCTATCGAATTTTGTTTAACATAGCTCCGAACTGAATCAAGCTGTGTAATATCTAAATCGGCTGATCCAGTATATAGATATTGAAAAATGCTGATTTGTTGCTGAGTCAATTCTTTTAACTCGCTCCCTAACTGACCTGTTGCACCCGTTACCAATACTTTCTTCTGAACTAGACCGTAGTAGAACTGATTTTTATTAGTGATTTTGTTTGTTCCACCCAAATGCTTGCTTGAACCAGTGTAAATTGCCATAGTAGCATTTATTAATTAGATAGTGAATTATATTTTTCAGAAAGAATACGCAACAAACTCGATATTTGAGAAATTGCAGAAGAGGTCTCCGATGAAATTTCTTTCTTTTGCAATTTCAATAAAAGGTAACCATATAATGCCGTGAAACAAGTCTCAATTTCGGATACATCCTTTATATTTGCTTTCTTTTTTAGTTCTGCAATAAAAGGTGATGTTTTGTAGTAAGTCTCAATATACTCTTTTTCATTCGCACTTTTAAGCAACTGAAGATGTAACCCCGTTAGACTTTGTAGTAATGTTTTGTTTATCTCTAAATGTCCCTCTTTTTCTATCTCTTCACTTCTCATCGAATTGATGAGTTGGTTATACCAATCTCGCGCTTCTTCTTTTTCTTCTACTGATGAGTTAGTTGGGTCAATTAAAGCTTGCTGTACTTTATCAATATTCAATTCGTATGCACGCAGTATATCTTCCAATTGCCACATATAAAGCAGATATTCAGCAATGTTCTCTTTCTTTTTTTGTTTTGCAATAAACATTTTTTTGAGTAAACTCTTAATAGTTCGTTTGGCTCTCAAAAGCTTTAAATAATTGTTCATAATTATCTAAAGTCGAACCTTTTGATTATTTTTATGCAAAAATACAACGAATGATTAAGTTTCACATCATAGAATTGGGATATTTTATGGCCGATGGTGGCGCAATGTTTGGTCCAATTCCCAAAATGTATTGGGAGCGAAAATATCCATGCAACGAAAACAATCTGTGTATAATGGCAATGCGTTGTCTATTTGTGGAAACAGAGAGTAGGCGTATATTAATTGACACAGGTGTTGGAAACAAGCATGAGTTGAAGTTTTATCAACCACACAATCTAAAAGATATTGTCGAAGAAGTTGGAAGGTTTGGATATTCAGCTGAGGATATCACTGATGTAATTTTAACTCACCTTCATTTTGATCATTGTGGGTATTCAACTCGATTCGATGATAATAGAAAAGCTGTGCCTACATTTCCTAATGCAACCTACTGGTTGAGTCAGGCACAATGGGATAATTACCGTAATCCTTCCTTATATGAAA
>DATERO010000120.1:0-2208 GCA_035271465.1 Dysgonamonadaceae bacterium
TTGGCAATGTATCCATCCGTTAAGAGAACTACAGGAGTCATATGTTCTAATGCTAATTTAGAAGCCCAGAATGCGCTGTCAAAACAATCAGTTGGTGACAAAGCCGCAATAACTACTACAGGACTTTCGCCGTTGCGACCATACAGTGCTTGATTCAAATCTGTTTGCTCACTCTTTGTAGGTAACCCTGTAGAGGGACCACCTCTTTGAACATCTATCACCACCAATGGTAATTCAGTCATAACGGCTAATCCCAATGCTTCGCCCTTAAGTGCCAAACCTGGGCCAGATGTAGTGGTGACTGCTAAACTACCTGCATAACTTGCACCTAAAGCAGCACAAATACCTGCAATTTCATCTTCCATTTGAAGCGCTTTTACTCCAAAATCCTTTCGTTTAGCAAGTTCGTGTAGTATATCAGTAGCTGGTGTAATGGGATATGAACCAAGAAGAAGCTGAATATCTGCTTTTTCTGCTGCAGCTAACAATCCATAAGCTGTTGCTAAATTGCCATTTATGTCAGTATAAAAACCCTTGGTGAGCTCAAGTGCTTCAATTCGATAGGTGGAAACACTCAAATGCGTATTATTGCCATAGTTATATCCATCGTTTAAAACCTTTATGTTGGCTTCAACCAACTTTGGGTTCTTGCCGAACTTTTGCATCAATAGCTTGTCTGCAACTTCAATTGGTCGATTGAACAACCAACAAACCACTCCTAGTGCAAGCATATTTTTGCTACGCAAAACAGACTTCATGTCCATGCCCATATCCTTAAGACTCGCTTTAGTCATTGAGGTAATAGGTATGGGAACCAGTTGAAGCTCATTCATGTCCATCTCCATAAATGGGTCGTCAGTTTCAAACAGGGCTTTTTCCAAATCTCTTTTCTGGAAAGAGTCTGTATCATAAATAACGATAGAGTCTTTTCTGAGATGAGGCACATTTACTTTAAAAGCGGCAGGATTCATTGCAATCAATACATCAGTCAAGTCGCCCGATGTATGGATGTTTTCTGAACCAATTCGAACTTGAAAACCAGACACTCCCTGTAAAGTCCCCTGCGGAGCTCTAATTTCTGAAGGATAATCAGGAAATGTTGCTATTTCATTACCGAAAACCGCTGAAAGCGTTGAAAATAGAGTTCCAGAAAGTTGCATCCCGTCACCTGAATCTCCCGACAATCTAATTGTTACTTGATTTAGGTCTTTGATTACAGTTTTATCATCCATGTTGTATTTTTGTGTTAATTGTTGAATTATTGTGTGACTGCAGAGAGTTAATGTAACTTTTATCACCTTTCTAACTATCTTTTACAAAGTAATAAAAGTATCTTTTATAAAACAAATACTTTTTATATAAATAGTGTTCTATTTAAACAGAAAAGTAAATGACAATTCAAACTTTTATAGTGTAAGACATTTAGAAAATTAAGAAATACGCTTAATGCGTGCACCTAGTTTATTTAAACGAATATCAATATCCTCATATCCCCGGTCAATTTGTTCGATATTGTGAATTTCACTTGTGCCTTCGGCACCTAATGCCGCAATAAGCAAAGAAATTCCAGCTCTAATGTCGGGAGAGGTCATTGTCATTCCTTTCAGTTTAAATCTTTTTCCTGCACCGATAACGGTTGCTCGGTGTGGGTCGCACAAAATGATTTGAGCTCCCATGTCAATTAATTTGTCCACAAAGAAGAGTCTGCTTTCAAACATTTTCTGATGTATAAGCACACAACCCTCGGCTTTTGTTGCCAAAACAAGGAGAACACTCAATAAGTCTGGTGTTAGCCCTGGCCAAGGTGCATCGGCAATGGTTAGTATAGAACCATCTAAAAAAGACTCAATTGTATAGCTCTCTTGTTTTGGTACGAGTATGTCATTTCCAATTTGTTGTACATCAATACCCAATCTGCCAAATGTTTGTGGAATAATGCCCAATTGATCCATAGAAGCATTTTTGATGGTAATCTCTGATCCCGTCATAGCCGCAATACCGATGAAGCTTCCAATTTCTATCATATCGGGTAGGAGGGTATGTGTGCAACCAGATAACTGTTTCACACCTTTTACGCAAAGTAAGTTTGAACCAACTCCCTTTATATCGGCTCCCATGCTTACTAACATTTTACTCAATTGTTCAACATATGGCTCACAGGCAGCATTGAAGATGGTGGTTTCTCCTTCAGTAAAAACAGCAGTCATC
>DATERO010000121.1:0-2912 GCA_035271465.1 Dysgonamonadaceae bacterium
CATAGCTAGGTTGTTGCCCTCATTCTGGTTTGTGTCTTTTTACGAAAAGCATATTAAAAACACAAAGGAAAGCGAGACTGCGGACTTTATAATAGCCTGTTTTTCTAACGTGTATCTAAAGCAGAAATACGAGGGTATAAAACTATCACTATATTCTGATTTGAGTTTTTTTGAGCCAGTGTTTGATTCTGCAAAGAGCGAAGAGGTAGACCTTCCAAGCCATATCAAAATGAAGTTGCGATATAATAAATTAAGAAAAGACTGGAGGTTGAGATGAACGAGCAAGAATTCAGGAAGTACATTGAAGAAGCCATGAAAGATATTTATGAAAAATCGATGGCTTTCTTAAAAGAGAACCCAGAGTTTAGTGATGGTGATGGATATTTTAGTGCGTATTTTTATAATCATTCTTGGAGCATTTGGAATTCGAGAAAGGCAAAAAAAAGAGTTACCTTGACTTGGATAAAAGAAATGGATAAAATTTATGACAATTTATGACAATTTATAAAAAGCTAGACGAGACGCTAACTAGATAGGTGGGGGAAAAAAAGGGTGATAGCCAATTAAACTACCACCCTAAGGAAGAGGAGTGTAAAAGAAAATTACACTTTTATAATAAAACACTACAAGGAAAATGTCAAATGAAGATACAAATAGAAATGCTAACAACAAAGCCAGCTCATCAGGTGAGAAAGGCAAACGCACTAACAATCGGCAAGGTTGCTAAGGAGAAAGTATTTCGTCAAGGTGAAGAGCACGATTTCTGGAAAGAGCAAATGCTACACCTACATTCTACTTTGAATAAAGTGCGGTTTAATATCATATTGAAAGACGTAAGAGCTGATGTCGTATCGCAATTAGTCAGGCATACTAAAAAAGCACCTATTCCTACAGTACAATCAAGTAGACCAGACTGGAACGGTGGACAGAAACGGAAGCCAAGCGATGAAACATATATTAGTTTTATGATGGAACATTCTGCGGAAAGTTGGCTAGAGCTTTGTAAACAACGGCTTTGTCGCTCTACAATGAAAGAAACACGGCTTGTTGTAGAAGATATAATAAACGCAATGGCAATTACAGAGACTCCCTTTTTTGAAGCATTAGCGGAGTTTTCTGTACCAAAGTGTGTCGACCGTCATGGCTGTTGCGAACGGTTACAGTGCGGATATTTCAAACGATTCTTGAAATACGTTGACGATGTATTCGGTGGAGATACAAACGACATAATGGCTCGGTTTTATATGCACGATTGTTTTAGTGTTACAGAGCAAAGGGAAAATCGTGATAGTTAATCTAAGCAATAAGGAAAAAGATATAATAATTGACGCTTTATCTAAACTAGATAGCAAGCAATCTATTGCCTTGTCTAAAAAGATAGAGCGTTCTAAAAAACAAATAAAGCCGAGAAGTGCTAAAAACAAAGGCTCTTTGTATCAAAAGAAAGTGTGCGAGTATATATCACAAATAACAAACATTCCGCTTATTAAAGGAGATGAGTGTTTAATTCAAAGTAGAGGAATGGGTCAGCAAGGGACAGACGTTGTTCTTTATGGCAAAGCACGAAAGTTGTTCCCCTATGGCATAGAGTGTAAAAACTGTAATACGATTTCACTTCCGCTCTGGGTTAAGCAAGCAAAGGCAAATGCAATTGACGGTAAGTATATGCTTTTTATAAAATCGGCTCTTCTTGAAGATGAGATAGTTGTTATGCGAACAAAGGATTTTTTGAATGAGATGGGAAAACAGAAGTAAGCAACGGTGTGTGAACAATCAATACTGTCTACTCGCTCAAAAGATTATCGACCTTGCGATAAAAGATAGCGTAAAATGCGATTCTGTTAAGGCAAGAGAATACATGGCTCAAGGAATTGATACTGACTACTTCCGCTTATTGTGTGATGGTGTCGGTTATGATTTTGAAGAGGTAAAAAAAGCCGTGCTAACTGGTTCTGTTTTAGGTAGAAAAAAAGAGAAGGGAAAAGGAAAGAGGAAAAGTGATACCGAAGAGATAATCACAATGTTTAACGCTGGATTCAAGGTTCGTGAAATAGCCGAAGTACTCGGTAGACCGCCAAGAAGCCTATGGGGAATAATATCATGGGGAAGAAAAAAAGGATATATAAAACCTGCTAGAATAATAAAAAGAAACACTAGTCGCTAATAATACCGTCAACACTATCGAAGTAGCTCTCCAAGCGTTGCGTGATTTCTCGTAACGAATCGATTGCTTCTCTAATGTTTGTGATAGAATCAATGTTTCCTCTAATTGACTCCTCAAGTCCTTCTGTAGCCCCTCTGACGTCATTAAGCTTTCCTCTTGCAATCTCAATTTCTGTTTCAAGAGAAGTGATTCTTGTATGGCTTTCTCTAAGCTCATCTCTAATTCGTTCGTGTAGGCTTTCAAGCTCTGCGTAAGATTCATTTGCTCTGTTAAGCTCTTCTCTAATTCGCTCACTTCCAATTCTATTATGTCTAACTGTTGCAAAATAAGAGATGGAAACTCCTGACAAAAAAGAGATGAGGATAATAATAGCACAAATAACAATACGCTTTTTTTCAATCAAGACCTACCTCATTAACTCTATTAACGTTGGTAACACTCCTGCAATTGCCGTTATTAAAGCTACAATCACCGCAGACATTGTCGTCAAGCGAGCTTTTTTTAACTCTGTTTGGTGTTCTTTCATTGCTTGGAATTCTTTTTCTTTTTCTTTTTTATATTCATTTAATGCTTTAATTCCATAACATGTATCACGTCTTGAATAGGTAATAAATTCTGTTAGTGCATGAGAGGTTTCGTTTCGCCAGTCATTTAGCTCGTTTAGTGCCTTGTCTTGTTTATCCATTCTTTGTTCCATTTTTATAGTAAAACCTCTAAGTTCACCTCTAAGACCATTTTTCCCATCTAT
>DATERO010000122.1:0-4189 GCA_035271465.1 Dysgonamonadaceae bacterium
AATATTTGCTGCATTTTATCAATCTCAACGTTCTTTTTCTGTCTTCCGCTAAGTGCCTGATGTGTAAATGAAAGCCCTAAAGCTACAAGTAACACCATAACAGCAGCATAGATAATTATATATGAGCTTTTTTCTGTATTCATTGTTTATACCTTTCCATGATTTTTAACTGCACTTCTTCTCAAACGCTTTTTAATGTTGCCATCTATAACGTAGAAATCAATAAGTGGTGCAAATGCATTCATAAATAATATAGCAAGCATCATTCCTTCAGGATAACCTGGATTGAAAACACGAATAGCAACTGCCAGTGCACCAATTAAAAATCCATATATCCATTTTCCTTTTTCAGTTCTAGCAGAAGTTACAGGATCTGTAGCCATAAACACAGCTCCAAATGCAAAACCTCCTAAAACGAAATGATAAAGAGGGGGCATTCCCATAACAGCATTTGATGCAAATTGATTTACCAATAAAACGGCTGCACCGCCACCCAAAAATACGGACAGCATTGTTTTCCAACTTCCAACGCCTGTAACAATCAAGAAAGCTGCACCAATCAATATAGCAAGTGTAGAAACTTCACCTACTGAACCAGGAATAAATCCAAGGAACATATCCATAATTGATGTTTGTGCTCCTGCAACTCCTTGAAAAGCAAAGTCACTAAAATTTGAAGTGTCAGTTACTGCTAATTGACCTAATAAGGTAGCACCTGAGAATCCATCAACAGTTTGAGCAACTCCATCAACCATTTGAGGAGCGTTCATACCAAAAGCACCCGCAGTGCGAACAAATACTTGGTCGCCCGACATGTGAGATGGATATGCAAAGAACAAAAATGCTCTTGCAATCAATGCTACGTTGAATATATTATACCCTGTTCCACCAAATACTTCTTTTGCAAAAATCACTGCAAAAGCTGTTGCAACACCAATCATCCAAAGAGGAGTATCAATGGGCATAATCATGGGAATAAGTATCCCACTAACTAAAAAGCCTTCGGCAATTTCCTCTTTTTTTATTTGAGCTGCAACAAACTCAATTCCAAGTCCTACACCATAGGAGACGATGAGTTGTGGCAAAAAAGCAATCAACCCAAAAACGAATGTCTCCCAAAATCCAGGATCGACACCTATCGCTAAGTTGTGCTGATAACCTACATTATACATACCAAATAGCATAGCAGGAATTAATGCCAAAACTACAATAATCATTGTGCGTTTCGAGTCCCGTGCATCGTGCATGTGTACACCTGACCTTGAGGTAAGGTTAGGAACAAACAAAAATGTTTCAAATCCGTCAAAGACTGAATGAAGCTTTTCTAGTTTCCCTCCTTTCTCAAAATGAGGCCTTATTTTGTCTAAATAATTTCTTAAAGCTTTCAATGTGTTATATTTAAAATAGATGAACTATATATTGTATTATTCAACTTCCTTACGAAGCATATCCAATCCAGTGCGAACAATTCGTTGGATTTCGAGCTTTGATGTGTCAACAAATTCGCATAAAGCAAAGTCTTCAGGTGCAACTTCAAATATACCTAAGTGTATCATTTTGTCAATATCAAAAGCAATAATTGATTTCAACAAATACTCAGGATAAATATCCATTGGAAATACCTTGTCGTATTCGTTTGACATAATCATTGCTCTCCTACCACCTTTAAGACGAGCGTCAATGCGAAACTTTTTCTTTATTCCTGTTTTTTGCAATATATTAGAAAAATAGGTGCATCCAGCACTATACTTATTAGGACTTAGCGATGCCCAACCTATAAATTCATGTGTATTGTTTCCTTCAGGGATTACAGTTATTTGAGATGCGTATGCACGTAAAACATCGTCTTCGTGAATCTTACGTCCTGTCAATGGATCACCACATATATATCGCAAACGTGAATCTTTTGGTTTAGGTATTGTTTTAAGAACATCACTTAGCGAAGTCCCTATCAACATTCTATAGTATCCTTTTTCTTGTACCTCTGAACCAACCAAAGCAACTGTGCGTGTAAGATCAGCTTTCCCTGTATTGAACAAGCGACCTATCATAGCTACATCCAGTGCATTCAACGTCCAAATTACCTCACCATTATTAATAGGTGCTATATGATTAATCTGAACTCCCACATTGCCTGCAGGATGAGGTCCCTCAAATTCTGTTACAATTACATTTTTCGCATTTCTCAGTGCATCGTTTTTTGTTTTTGGACTAACTGAAAGATAAACTTTCCCTTTTGTTAGCTTCGACAACGCATCGAGACCTGTCTGTAAATCCTTCTCTTGACCTTCTAAAATAAAATCGTAAGAAGGCGCTAAAGGAGCAGATGAAAAACCAGTAACAAAGATATCACGTGGATCGAAATCAGGATTTGCCACAACATCATACGGACGTTGTTTTACCAAAAACCAAAGTCCAGCATCAAGGATGTATTTTTTTACATCTTTGGGTTGCATAGACAATGCATTTTTAATGCCGTGATCTACAAATTCATTTTCACCTTTTCTTTCAACAGTAATGTTTAATATGCGACGTTTCTCGCCACGATCAATTGCTGTTACAACGCCACTAATGGGCGATGCAACTTTAATTGATGGATGATTTCGATCATACATCAAAGCATCACCGGCTTTCACTTCATCACCTACCCTTACACTGAGCTTTGGTGTGACACCGATAAAATCTTCAGGACAGATTTTTACCACATCACTTTTAACCTCGCCAAGAAACTTCTCTTGAGGTTCACCCATTAAAGGTATGTCTAAGCCTTTTTTAATTTTTATTCGACTAGCCATATATATATAACTTGATTCTTATTAATCTGAAACCAGTATTTTATTTGGGAAATTGTGGTTTTTCAATTTCTTTGAAAATAAAACATTTCGATTTTCAACTGCAAAGATACATTTTATTTGTTTTCTGTGAAGAATATTTCTATTTAAAATAGAGAAATATTTCTTTAAATGTAGAATTGACAATAATAACAGACAAAGTTAATATAAGTTCTCAATTATACTCATTAAACCATTATGGCTCAATTTTAAGAAATATATATATTAAATATGAAGGGTTTTGTGTAATTTTGCGCATTGTACATATTTAAGTTTGACGACATTATTATTCTTATAGGTAATTAAATAACTATGGGTAAGAAGAAAACATACACAAAGCAACCAATTAAAAAAGGATCCTCTCTGAAGCGATCAATAATCAAAACAATGTGGATTGCTTTTGCGGGAGCTATTTCCTTAATTGTAATCTTGTTTGGCTTAATTGCTGTGGGGGCTATAGGATACCTACCTCCTATTGATCAATTGGAAAACCCTATTGACAAATATGCATCACAATTATACTCATCGGACGGTGAAGTATTGAGCACTTATTCTCAAAGTAAAGAGAATCGAGTTTTTGTAAAATACAATGATCTTTCTCCTCATCTAATTAATGCACTTATTGCTACAGAAGACATTCGATTTTATTCTCACTCAGGGATAGATGCCTATGCATTAACACGAGCAGTTATAAAAAGAGGAATACTTCAACAAAAAAGTGGTGGCGGTGGAAGTACAATCACACAACAGTTGGCCAAATTACTTTATTCACCACATGCACAGAACTCTTTTGAAAGAATTCTACAAAAGCCAATTGAATGGGTGATAGCGGTCAAACTTGAACACTTTTACACAAAAGAAGAAATATTAAACCTATATCTTAACAAATACGACTTTAACTACAACGCTGTTGGTATTATGTCTGCTGCTAAAACCTATTTCAACAAGCTCCCTTCAGAACTCAATATTGAAGAATCTGCTATGCTGATAGGAATGTGTAAAAACTCATCTCTCTACAATCCTGTGAGACGACCAGAACTTACACAACAACGACGCAATGTGGTTTTGATGCAATTAGAAAAATCGCATCATATAAGTAAAGCTCAAAAGGATTCGCTGCAACAAATAGATCTTAAACTAGACTTTAAACGCTCAAGCCATAAAGATGGTTTAGCTCCTTACTTTCGTCAATACTTAGCAGGTATCATGATGTCAAAAAAACCTGAACGAAAAAACTATTCTGCTAGTTGGCTGCAACAACAGTTTATAGAAGACTCTATTTCATGGGAAACCAATCCTTTGTATGGCTGGTGCTATAAAAACAAAAAAAGTGATGGTTCTTTTTATAATATATATAC
>DATERO010000123.1:0-2230 GCA_035271465.1 Dysgonamonadaceae bacterium
GATGGTTCAATCAATTGAATTGCAAAAGCAGCATTGGCTACTACAACATTGGTTTGAGCAGAAGTACCCTTACCATTTAACACTGCATTAAAAATTGAAACAGCCTCTTCTATCGTTTCTCCTCCGTAAATATCTTCTTCTTTTATTTTACCCAATCCCAACTCTTCTGGTTGATAAAGATGTTCGCCATTATTAGAGATTACTTTGAAGTCCCCCGTCAATGAAATTTCATCATACCCATCCATGCTATGCACAATGCTAAACTTTTTATTGTTGGCTTGATAGATATAACGATACAAGCGCGAAAGCGAAAGATTGTACACTCCTAACAGTTGATATTCGGGTTCAACGGGATTGACTAATGGACCCAGTACATTGAAGAAAGTACGAACACCCAAGCTTTTGCGAGTGGGTGCTACTGCTTTAAGAGCAGGACTAAAGAGTGGTGCATGAAGATAGGCAATACTGGCTTCATCAAGACTTTTGCGGAGAATATCCATATTGGTAGTGAACTTCACACCTTGCTTTTCCATAGCATTACTAGATCCACTCACAGATGTTGCACCATAATTACCATGCTTCACAACAGGATAGCCAGCACCTGCAACAACAAAGCTGGCAGTGGTGGAAATATTAAAGGTGTTTTTCCCATCGCCACCTGTCCCTACAATATCAATTGCTTTGTAGTCAGACAAATCGATAGGAACACGCATTTCCATGAGAGCTTCACGAAAGCCTAACACCTCATCAACTGAGATGCTTCGCATCAAAAAGATGGTGATGATGGAGGCTAGTTGTGCCTCGGGCACTAATCCACTGACAATAGCTCTAAGTAATTCTCGCGACTCTTCACGAGAAAGGTATTGGTAGTCTAACAGCTTTAGAAGAATATGTTTCATATTGTTTCGTTTATATATTATGAATCGACGAAGCCATATCAATTGCCTTTTTCAGACCTCGCACTTTGTTATTTACTTCTTGTAGTTCGCCTTCTTCTGTGCTCATAGAAACAATACCAGCTCCTGCCTGATACCACAGCTCATTGTTTCTGCTCACAAATGTACGAATCGTGATAGCTTGATTTGTATTGCCATTTAATCCTATAAAACCAATGCAGCCACCATAAGCTCCTCTATTGTGTGCTTCAATATCTGAAATTAGCTGCATTGCTCGCGGCTTTGGTGATCCTGATAATGTTCCTGCAGGAAACGTGTCAAAAAAAGCTTTTAATGGATTAGTCCCGCTTTTCAATTCACCACTTACACGAGACACTAAGTGTATGACGTGTGAATAGTACTGTGCTTCTTTATAGAAATCGATATTAATACTTTGAGTGTTTGGACTCAGATCTTCTTTGGCTAAATCAACCAGCATGTCATGTTCAGCATTTTCTTTCGGGTCCATTAGTAGTTGCTCCGTTGCTTCTTTATCTTCTATCATATTTCCGGTTCTCTTTGCAGTGCCAGCAATAGGATCAATACTGATAACACCACTCTCAATTTTACAATGCGTTTCGGGAGATGAACCGAAGATACGAAACCCTCCAAAGTCGAAGTAGAATAAATATGGCGAAGGATTGATTGAGCGTAAAGCGCGATAGACTTTGAAATCGTCACCTGAAAACTGTTGTATGAATCTACGAGAAAGCACAATTTGAGAAACATCATCATTGTTGCAATGTTCTATTCCCTTTCGCACATACTGTTTAAATTCATCGTCAGATATTGTACTTGTTTCTTCATCTTCAGTAAAGAAATTGTATGTAGCAAAGTTGCGTCCATTAATCAATGATTCAATCCTTGGCAGTTGAGATTCTTCCTCATTTCCCACTAACTCTAGTAAAGTAATTTCATCTTTATAATGATTAAACACTAACAGGTATTTATAGAGAATGTATCTTAAATCAGGCGCATCATTTCGTTCTACTTTGCTATCTTTAATTTGGATATCATCTGTATATTTTACGCAATTGAAAGAAGTATATCCAAACAAACCACATTGTGCAGTAAACTCACCTTCAATTTCAAATTGTGAGATAAAACTATTTATTGCTTCAGAAATAGTAAAAGTTGGAGATAATTCTTTGATTACTTTTTTATTACTTGGATAACTCATTACACATTCACCTCTATTGATATCGATGTGTGCAATGGGGTGAAGACCTATGTAAGAAGTACTGTTATCACTTGAATGATAATCGGAACTCTCTAACAATGCAGACTGAGGGAAT
>DATERO010000124.1:0-6651 GCA_035271465.1 Dysgonamonadaceae bacterium
TCACCATGCGATTGCCAAGCTTTTACAATACGTACCTTGTGTTCTGGTGCAACACGTGCATACACCGAGTATTTATGAACATCCCTATATAGTTCCTCATCGCTTATCTTCTCAAGATCTGAACCTGTAAGGGCTTTATCTCCTTCATTGAAAAGACCAATTTCTTCAGCGATCGCAACTGCAGTTATTTTGTGATCCCCTGTTATCATAACTGGTCGGATACCCGCTGTTCTACATTTTTTCACAGCGTCTATTACTTCAGGTCGGGCAGGATCAATCATGCCTAACATACCAACAAACGTTAGTCCCTTTTCTAAAGATTCATCAGTTACTTGACCTGGTATACTGTCAATCTCTTTTTTAGCAACAGCAAGCACTCGCAATGCGTTTTGCGCCATCTGATTGTTTTGTTCATTAATGGTTTCAACATCCTCATCAGTGAGTTCACGCATTTCTTCACCATCAATTAATATATGAGAACAGACACTTAACACTTCGTCCAACCCTCCTTTAACATTAACAAATAGCTTTCCGTTGGGATGTTTGTTAATGGTAGCCATTCTCTTTCTCTCTGAATCGAAAGGAACTTCTTCTACACGACTGTATTTCTTTTCAACTTCGTTTTTATTTATCCCCAATTTTAAAGCAACGTCAACAATGGCCGTTTCAGTGGGATCTCCACTGTTCTCAGTTGTGCCATCATCTAAAATCATTAAATGAGCATCTGTGCAAAGGAGTGAAGCGGTTAATAATGTCTCCTCTTCCTTTTGTAGTTGTTGTTCCATTAGTTTAAAATCAATGTTTCCATTAGATGTCCAACCTTCAACAACGGTCATTTTGTTTTGAGTGAGCGTTCCTGTTTTATCAGAACAAATAACAGTTGCACTTCCCAATGATTCCACCGAAGGTAAAGTGCGAACAATAGCATTTTGCTTCGCCAATCGTTGAACTCCCATTGCTAATACTACAGTCGATATAACCTGCAATCCTTCGGGAATAGCAGCTACAGCCAAACTAACAGCCATCATAAACATATCTAAAACGGGATTGCCATACAGAATACCTACTACAAATATTAAAGCACATATTGCAAGAGCAGCATAACCAAGCACTTTACCCAATTGCTCTAAGCGTTGCTTCATTGGAGTTTCAGTAGATTCTGTATGCTGTAGCATATCTGCAATTTTACCTACCTCGGTATTCATACCTGTTGCTACAACAATACCTCTACCTCTCCCATAAGTAACCATCCCGGTAGAAAATGCCATGTTTTCTCTATCTCCCAAGGCAATATCTTCTTCGCCCACAAGTTGCTTTGTAATTTTCAAAACAGGCACCGATTCTCCAGTAAGTGATGACTCTTGAATTTTGAGATTAGCAATTTCCGTCAATCTTAAGTCGGCAGGAACAATATCGCCTGTATCTAAAACAACGATGTCGCCTGGAACAATCTCAACAGCAGACACCTCGGTTACATCGCCATTTCGAAGGACTTTTGAATGAGGTGAGCTCATTTTATTTAAAGCCTCTAATGATGATTCTGCTTTTCGCTCCTGCACCACACCTATGATGGCATTCACAATAAGTATTCCCAGAATAATATAGGTGTCTAACAATCCTTCATTGTGCATTACCCCCACAACCCCTGATATAGCTGCAGCAATGAGTAAGATCAAAACCATGAAGCTTTTGAATTGCTCAATAAATAATATCAACAAAGACTTCTTTGGCTTAGCAGTCAATCTATTCTTCCCATACTGCGCCAATCGCTTTTCCACCTCGTCTGACGATAACCCATTTTCGAGATTAACTCTTAGCTTTTCCAGAACTTCATCAATCGACTTTTTGTAATACTTCTCCATGAAAAATTGTTTTAAGCGTTATCACATAAGATTCAAAATCTAACATCATCTTGTTAAAAGAAAATCAAATGTAGTTGGTTTTGCATTATTAAATAAACAATTGGGTTATAATTTATGTTTTGAACTATCTTTATTTTATCAATTACTCCTTTTAAGTCAATTAAGTGTTTTATAACATAGTTTTAAAACATATAGTACCCACCCAGCATTTTGAATACTTTTTGATAACTTGCGCATGCATTAAATCAAATGACTTTGCGCCTGCAGGGTCTATTAGTTGGTAGTTTCAAGATTAATTAAATAAACTCTTTACTTATGAAAGTCTATAAAACAAATGAAATTAAGAACATTGCCATCTTAGGCGGTTCAGGAACAGGTAAGACCACTTTCGCAGAAGCCATACTTTTCGAAAGTGGTCTTATAAAACGACGTGGCAAAGTAGATGCAGGAAACACTGTAAGTGATTACTATCCTGTTGAAAAAGAATATGGTTACTCCGTTTTCTCTACCCTGCTTTCCATTGAATGGAAAGACAAAAAGATGAACTTCATCGACTGTCCAGGTGCTGACGACTTCGTTGGAGGTGTAATTTCTTCACTAAATGTTGCAGACATGGCTTTAATGCTTATTGATGCACCTAATGGAGTTGAGGTAGGAACCATTAACCAATTCAGATTAACTAAAAATCTCAACAAACCAGTTGTATTTGTAATTAACCAAATAGACCATGACAAAGCTGATTATGAAAACACACTTGCCAACCTAAAAGAAATTTATGGAAACAAAGTAGTACCTGTGCAATACCCTGTTACAAGTGGAGCTTCCTTTGATTCCATTGTTGATGTATTAAAACGAAAAATGTACAAATGGGCTCCTGGAGCTACTGCACCCGAAGTATTGGATATACCCGAGAGTGAAGAGGAAAGAGCAGAAGAATATTATCAAGCATTACTGGAAGCGGCTGCCGAAAACGACGATACCTTGATGGAGAAATATTTCGATCAAGGAACATTGAGTGAAGAAGAGATGCGCGAAGGCATTCAAAAAGGAATGATTGGTCGCGATTTATTCCCCGTAATGTGTACTTCTGCCGAAAAGAACATGTGTGTGCATCGTGTAATGAATTTTTTAGCCGTTGTGGCACCTTCTCCCGATCAAATGGATGCGCCATTGAATACTGATGGCGAAGAGGTCAAACCTGATTCGAACGCACCTGCAAGCCTTTTCTTTTTCAAAACTACAGTTGAGCCTCATATTGGAGAAGTTTCTTACTTCAAAGTAATGTCGGGTAAAATAAAAGAGGGGGATGACTTTACAAATGTTGATCGCTCTTCAAAGGAAAGACTAGCTCAAATATACTCTGTTGCAGGACAACTACGTACAAAGATTGATGAAATGGAGGCTGGCGACATTGGAGCAGCAGTAAAACTTAAAAAAGTACGTACAGGGAACACCTTGAATGCAAAAGAGACCGAACAAAAATTCGACTTTATAAAATATCCCGAGCCAAGATATCGCAGAGCTATACGTGCATTGAATGAATCTGATTCAGAAAAGATGAGTGAGGCCATAAATCGTATGCGGGAAGAAGATCCCACATGGAGAATGGAAATCTCGAAGGAACTAAAACAAACAATCGTTTCGGGTCAAGGAGAATTTCACCTTAGAACGTTAAAATGGAGATTGGAAAACAACGACAAAATTGAAGTTGAGTTTTTAGAGCCAAGAATACCTTATCGTGAAACGATTACAAAAATATCACGGGCAGACTATCGTCATAAAAAACAATCAGGTGGTGCAGGTCAGTTTGGTGAAGTTCATTTAATTGTGGAACCATATGTTGAAGGTGAACCAGTCCCTCCTATATACAAGTTTAATGGACAAGAGTTTAAAATCCAATCGCGCGATGTACAAACTATTGATTTAGAATGGGGTGGAAAACTTGTTTTAGTAAACAGTATTGTGGGTGGTGCAATTGACACACGATTTCTACCTGCAATAATGAAAGGAATTACTGCACGTATGGAGCAAGGACCTCTTACTGGATCATACGCACGAGATGTACGCGTTATAGTATATGATGGAAAAATGCATGCTGTAGACTCAAACGAAATATCTTTTATGCTAGCTGGCCGAAATGCTTTTAGTGAAGCTTTCAGGAATGCAGGTCCAAAGATTCTTGAACCTATTTATGATGTTGAAGTATCTGTCCCCGGAGAATTTATGGGCGACGTAATGGGTGACTTGCAAGGACGCCGAGCAATGATTATGGGAATGGAGAGTGAGTCTGGGTTTGAGAAATTGAAAGCCCGTGTTCCACTATCTGAACTTTCAAATTATTCTACTTCATTAAGCTCAATAACTGGTGGTAGAGGGTCTTTTTCTATGAAGTTTGCAAGCTACGAATTGTTGCAATCGGATATACAGGATAGATTATTGAAAGAATACCAAGAAAGTCAAAACGATGATTAATCCTTAATTCAATGATGTAGATTGATAGTTTAATCCAAACTAACAATTACTTAAAACAGATTTAGGCTGTCTCATTATAAAAAGAGACAGCCTATTTTATTACTAAAGAACGATCATTATCAGGAACTTTATATCCTTTATCTGCTGAAGCACCCTTGTCTTTGTATCGTTGTTGTCGTGCAAAGGTCTCAATCAGACACTATTTAAGCTCACTTCTTAGTACAAAACCACAAATCAGAAGTCTTTCTCACTTTCTTCTTGCTACAAAACCACCATTAGAAATAAATTAGCGCTTTCTTCACCCTACGCAGTTCGGTTAAAAAAAAATAATGCCGACTTGTTCCTACAAAACCGTTATTGAGTACCGATTTACGCTTTTGTAGGATGAAGAAACCATTAATGAGTACTCATTTGCACTTTTGTAGCAGTGAATTGATTCTAACCGAACTGGTTTATACCTGTGTAGCAAGAAGAAACCGTTATTCAGTACTGATTTGTGCTTTTGTAGGACGAAAAAACCATCAATGAGTACTCATTTGCACTTTTGTAGCAGTGAATTGATCCAAACCGAACTGGTTTGTACCTGTGTAGCAACAAGAAACCGCTATTGAGTACTTGTTTGTGCTTTTGTAGGACGAAGAAACCATCAATGAGTACTCATTTGTACTTTTGTAGCAGTAAGTCACCATAAACAAGACCCTGTTGCATAATCGTAGCAAGAAGAAAGCGCAATTGAGTACTGATTTGCGCTTTTGTAGGACGAAGAAACCATCAATGAGTACTCATTTGCACTTTTGTAGCATCAAGTCACCATAAACAAGACCTTGTTGCATAATTGTAGCAAGAAGAAACCGCTATTGAGTACTTGTTTGCGCTTTTGTAGGATGAAGAAACCATCAATGAGTACTCATTTGCGCTTTTGTAGCATCAAGTCACCATAAACAAGACCTTGTTGCATAATCGTAGCAAGAAGAAACCGTTATTCAGTACTTATTTATGCTTTTGTAGGACGAAGAAACCATCAATGAGTACTCATTTGCACTTTTGTAGCAGCAAGTCACCTTAAACAAGACCTTGTTGCATAATTGTTGCAAGAAGAAACCGTTATTGAGTACTTGTTTGCGCTTTTGTAGGACGAAGAAACCACTAACGAAGCGCAAAGTATCCAAAAGAGAAATAACAATTTGCTTAATAGCGAGATAAAAGAACACGTTTATCTTTAACGGAATAGATTTTAAATATCGCCTTTCACTTAAAAATAAGTACATTTGTAGTTCAGATTACAAAAAAAACAAAGCAACTTTGCCAAAGATGAACATCGATACTCCCACATTATATTTAATTCCCGTTACACTCGGCGAATCACCCATCGAACAGGTTTTGCCATCATACAATACAGGAATCATTTCTAATTTATCTTACTTTATAGTTGAAAATGTGCGCTCTGCACGAAGGTTTCTTAAGAAATGCAATCCAGAAATAGACATAAATGCACTTACTTTTTATGAATTAAATAAACATACACGCAAAGAAGAGATTTCATCTTTTTTAAAGCCACTAAAGTCTGGAAGTAGCATTGGGGTAATATCAGAAGCAGGATGTCCAGCCATTGCTGATCCTGGGGCAGACGTTGTTGCAATAGCTCAAAGAAGCAGTTACAAAGTGGTGCCTCTGGTAGGACCTTCATCTATTCTCATGTCGCTAATGGCATCAGGATTCAATGGACAAAGTTTTGCTTTTCATGGTTATCTCCCAATTGATGGAGCTGAACGTATAAAATCATTGAAACAACTGGAAGCGAGAGCTTACAATGAAGATCAAACTCAAATATTTATTGAGACTCCTTATAGAAATGATAAATTAGCTGAAGACATTCTGCAACAATGTAAATCTCAAACTAAACTTTGTATTGCCATGAATATATCTTGTGAAAATGAATACATTGTGACAAAGAAGGTAGGAGCATGGAAAAACACGCTCCCAAAGATGCACAAACAACCATGTGTATTTCTTATATATAGAGGTTAACCATACCAGGTAGACGCTATATTATTAACAACAGAAGAAGATAATAAATGAACATTAGACATAACATACAACTAAAACCCTATAATTCTTTTCGCACGCAAGCTTTTGCAAAGCTTTTTTGCGAACCTACAACAGTAGATGAACTTTCAAAGATAATAAAACGCTATCCTGAAGAAAAGAAACTAATAATTGGAGGTGGTTTTAATCTTTTCTTCACTAAAGATTATGATGGATTAGTCATTCATCCACAAATAAAAGGAACTAACATATGGTACGAAGATGCCAATCT
>DATERO010000125.1:0-13727 GCA_035271465.1 Dysgonamonadaceae bacterium
GTATTAAAAAAAGACGCAGCACTTAAATTAAAGTTTGACTTTTCAAATATAGACACCACATCTTCCCCTATTTCATAATGCTTCTCTGAAATTGAAGGTCCTATCACAGCAATAATATCAATTGGATCGGTTTGGTAGGCATCCTTCATTTTAAAGACTGTATCATCAATTATAAGGTTGACAACACCTTTCCAACCAGCATGAATGGCAGCTATCACTCCTTTCTTTTTATCATATAAGAGTATAGGTACGCAATCTGCTGTAGTAGCACAAATAAAAATGTCTTTTAAATGAGTAATGGTCGCATCCACTCCATAGAGTACATTGATCTTATCAGAAGGATTTAACTTTTGAAACTCCTCATCAATAATCAACACATTGTTACTGTGTGTTTGATGTGGTACAATAAAATCGTTGATATCCATGTACCACATGCGAGATAAAATTTGTCTGTTTTCGTATATATCTATCGGATTATCGTCAGAGAAGTTCCCGAGATTGAATGTTGAAAAATCTTTCTTACTTACTCCCCCATTACGAGTTGTAAAAAAATGCTCAACAGATTTAAAATCATTTAGATGGCTAAACTGTAAAATATTTTCGAATTCGGGATGTTCCTTCATAAGGGAAGTGTTTTATTATTGATTAATAAAATGAATAGTCGTCATCATCATACTCTTCATCGTCATCTTCACTTTCATCTACTGGTATATCATCATCCTCTTCTTCAATAACTATAGATTTAATATCCAAATCACGATGAATCAATGAGTCTCTATCGATTTCAGATTCTTGAACTTTATTTTCATCTGTGTTTAGCTCTTTCCATATTAAATCTTTCAGATCAGATAAACCATAATTGGTGACAGCCGATATAAACACGTATGGGATATCAGGCAATTCTTGTGAAATAGCATCCATCAGCTCATCATCCAACAAGTCTGTCTTTGAAATTGCCAGAAGTCTTTTCTTATCAATTAACTCCGGATTATATTGAGTCAACTCATTTAGTAGAATATTGAACTCTGTCTTAATGTCATCTGAATCAGCAGGAATTACAAAAAGTAGAAGAGAGTTTCTTTCTATATGACGTAAAAAACGTAATCCAAGTCCCTTCCCTTCACTTGCACCTTCAATAATTCCTGGAATATCAGCCATCACAAAAGACTGATTATCATGATAACTAACTATTCCTATACTAGGTTTTAAGGTAGTGAAAGGATAATTGTCTATTTTAGGTTTAGCAGCAGAAACTACTGAAAGTAGAGTTGACTTGCCTGCATTTGGAAAACCTACTAACCCCACATCGGCTAATAATTTTAACTCCAAAATTATCCATCGTTCTTCAAACGGTTCTCCAGGTTGCGCATATCGAGGAGCCTGATTAGTAGATGTTTTAAAGTGAGTGTTACCCAATCCACCTTGCCCCCCTTTAAGCAATATAACCTCTTCGTCGTGATTAGTAATGTCGCAAATATATTCACCAGTGAGTGCATCATACACAACAGTACCACATGGAACCTCAATTACTCTACTCTGTCCCATTTTGCCCGAAGAATTTCTTCGCGATCCACCTTCACCATGCCCAGCCATAATATGACGTTCATAACGTAAGTGAAGCAGGGTCCAATAGTTTCTATTACCACGTAAAACAATGTCTCCTCCCTCTCCACCGTCACCTCCGTCAGGTCCTCCTTTTGGCACATATTTCTCGCGACGGAAATGGGATGATCCACGTCCTCCTTTACCTGAACGACAATATATTTTTACATAATCTACAAAATTAGATTCAGACATAATTATTTAAATTTGGTGGAGTTAATAGCAGGAAGTATCCTGCAATTTTAATAATCGATTTTATCCACGATTTTCTCTATGCGAGCGAAGATCTCCTCAACTGTTCCTAGTCCGTCAATTTTCACAAGCTTATCGCGCGTTGTGTAATACTCTTTTAATGGTGCTGTTTGGTTATAGTAAACTTGAAGTCTAGATTTGATTGTTTCTGGTGTATCATCGTTTCGTCCCGAGACTTCGCCTCTGTTAATTAAACGTTCAGTTAAATGCTCATCATCAACCTCTAAGCTTAACACAAGATTAATTTTCGTATCTCTTTTACTCAACATAGCATCTAAAGCTTCTCCTTGAGGTAAAGTTCTTGGAAATCCATCAAAAATATATCCAACGTTATCAGGGTGTTGATCGAATAACTTATCCAACATCTCAATTACTACACTATCAGGCACAAGTTGACCTTTTGCCATATACTTACTAGCCAGCTCACCTAACTCAGTATTGTTTTTTATCTCATTGCGCAATATATCACCTGTAGATAAATGCGTTAAATGATACTTTTCTATCAGCTTTTCGCTTTGCGTACCTTTTCCTGAACCAGGTGCGCCAAAAATTACAATGTTCAACATAAGATTATTATATTATTAATATAATCGCAAAGATACTGAATTGTTTGCTTTGTATGAATAAACCCCTTAGTTTTATAGTTCTTAAGCATGTTTTTAACGGTTTGAACTATATACAATATAAAAGCGTTTACTATATACACATTAAACAATTCAAACAATATGAAGAACGAAGAATTTAGACAAAAAGCACATTCGGTTTTAGATGAAGTTATGAACCATATTGCTGAAATGGAGAAGAAGGCAAATGAGGTATCTGATGATCTCAAGCATGAATATAACCAAAAACTAAAAAGATTAAGAGAAATACAACATGATCTATCTGAAAAATTAAATGACTATGAAGCCATTAGCGAAAGCAGATGGGATGTTGTGAAAGAAAGTTTCAGTGACTTTCTAGATAAGGTAAATGATGCTTGGAAAGAAAATTACATTAAAGCTAAATCGGCATTTAAGTAATTGAATGACTTCGAAAAAATAATGATGAACTAAGTAGTCCTTTTTTCCTAAAAATAGAGTCTGATGAATCAACCACATCAGACTTTTTTTAGAACTATAAAATAAAAAAGCTATCCCTTTTTAAAGAATAGCCTTCTTAACTGTGACCCCGCCAGGATTCAAACCTGGAACCTTCTGATCCGTAGTCAGATACTCTATTCAGTTAAGCTACGGGGCCATTACTCATTAATTTTGAGACTGCAAAGATAGTACATTTTGCAAAAAATACAAATAAATACCTATAAACATCGCAATGTTAATCTATATTCAAACTAATTGTATCTACCTCCAAGTGAAAAACATCTTCATCAATAAGAAAGCGCAGAACTGAAATTATCTTTTCGGTATCATCAATATTTGTTTTTACATCATTCACTAATTCGTTTAATCTTATATCAGTTTTAGCGGACAAACTTTTTATCAACAAAGCTTTAATTGAGTCGAACTCTGAGTCAGTCAGTTTCTTTTTATTCTTTTGCAAGCAGACATCACATATACCACAGTTCTTAGAATTTCTCTCATTAAAGTACACCAACAATATTCTGCTTCTACAGATATGCTCTGACTCAACATAATGAATCATTGATTGAATTCTTTTCTCAAATCTCATTTTTCGTTTTTCGTAAACTGCTTTTGGTATAGCTACAAATTGGTTCTCTTCTCGACGTGAAGTGTAAACAATAAATGCTGTTTGTTTGCTGGGTACATAATTGATATATTTCAATTTGGACATCGTAATAAGCATATCATAAACCTCTTGTCGTGTCTTACCTATTTTACCACCTAGAAAAGATTCATCTATATAAACATCATCCGCGAAAACACCTGTATAGTTACGTAAGATAGCTTGAATCAATTTTTCATACCCTTCCCCAAGACGCAGGGTATATAACTCGTTCCTATATACTCTAAACTTCAATCTCGAACGATTGTCTATCTCATCAGTATATTCAATGTATTCTGCAAGTGCCAATATTTTCAGTGCATGATGCGTCTGTAAAGTAGAAAGGCGGAAGTTATTGCAAAAATCAAACAGATTGAAATCTAAAACCAAACCTGCACCAGAGCCAGCTGCTATTTGATAGTAGTTTGCTAGGCACTCATAAACTCGCAAAATGTGTTCTTTAGATGGGAACGAATCTGTAATCCGTCTTTTTAAATTTGTTGTATCTTGCTTATTCCACAGAATTACTGCATATGATTTCTTTCCATCACGACCTGCCCTACCCGCTTCTTGATAATACTCTTCCATTGAATTGGGTAGATCCATGTGTATTACCGAACGTACATCTAGTTTGTCAATACCCATTCCAAACGCATTAGTAGAAACAATGACACGACATGTATTCTGCTTCCAGTCATTCTGTTTCTGAATCTTCTCTTCGTACTTCAGCCCCGCATGAAAATGGCTGGCATTAATATCATTATCTATAAGAACTTGAGCAATACTCTGTGTTGCCTTTCTGCTGCGGACATAGACAATGGCTGTGCCAGGAACTGAATTTAGGATATTTACAAGTTCTCCAAGTTTGTCTTCACTATGGCGAACAACATAAGACAAATTTTTTCGTTCGAAGCTTTTGCGAAAGACATTTGGCTTCTTAAATTCTAGTTTACTCTGAATGTCTGTAACAACTTCCTTTGTAGCAGTTGCTGTAAGAGCCAAAGCAGGAATTCCAGGAAGATGCTTACGTACATCAGCAATTTTTAAGTAAGAGGGACGGAAGTCATACCCCCATTGCGAAATACAGTGAGACTCATCAATTACCAACAAGCAAACTTTCATTGCTTGCAGTTTTATTAAAAATATCTCAGAAGTCAATCGTTCTGGTGAAACATACAAGAATTTAAAGTCCCCAAAGATACAGTTTTCAAGTGTTGTAATGATAGCATCCCGAGACATGCCAGAATAGACTGCGGCGGCTTTAATGCCCCTTTCTTTTAAGTTATCCACTTGGTCTTTCATCAAAGCAATCAATGGAGTAACTACTAAGCAAATGCCATCCATTGCCATAACAGGCACTTGAAACGTAAGTGATTTACCACCTCCAGTTGGCATCAGCCCTAATGTATCATTCCCATCAAAAACAGATTGGATAATATCTTCTTGCAACGGCCTAAAAGAAGAGTACCCCCAATATTTTTGCAAAACTTGATGAAAGAGTTCAGATTGCATACGCACTAAATAATTTGAACAAGAAGTTGTATTTTTGAGTTGCTTATCTCTCTGATAATTTAATGTCTTTAATCATTAATTGTGTGTAAGGATCGCCAGTATGTTTGTTTTTTTCAATTGTATAACAAATATCAAAAGGTTGACATTCTTTGATAGCTTTAAAAAAATCTGAAAAACCAAATGCAATTGCCTGCATTGGTTTATCAATGGTAACATCGGTGATTTCAAGTTTAATATGCTGCATACGTCTTCCAACCAATTTACTTCCACCACTATCGACAACCCTACGGGTCATAAAAACTGGATTTTCGTTGTCAGGTCCAAAGGGCTTAAATTTTGTAAGATCTTTTACAAAATCATGATCTATACGTGATAAGGGAACTTCTAAATCCACCAGAAGCTGGGGACGTATATTCCCTACCTCAATCTCATCGAAAGAGATGGTTTCAAATCGTTTTTTAAACTCTTCTAAATTCTCCTCTTTCATTGATAATCCTGCTGCATATGTATGACCACCAAAATTATCTAAAATATCTCGACATGATTCAATTGCTTTATAAACATCAAAACCATGTACAGACCTTGCCGAGCCTGTTATCAAACCATTGGACTTAGTAAGTACAATTGCAGGGCGATAGTAACGTTCGGTCAATCGCGAAGCAACAATCCCCACTATTCCTTTGTGCCACGTTTCATCATAAACTACAATTCCTTTAAGTGTATCAATTTCCACATGGTCATCGATGTAGTTAATGGCTTGTTCTGTAATTATTTTATCAAGTTCTCGCCTGTCTTCATTGTACTTGTCAATGTTTTTACTTTTGATACGAGCCGATGCCATATCGCTAGATACCAGTAGGTCAACGGCCTCTTTTCCACTCATCATTCTGCCTGAGGCATTAATGCGCGGTCCAATCTTAAAGACAATTTCTTCTAATGCAAGCTCTTTTCTATTGAGCTTGCAAATATCTATGATACCTTTCAATCCAAAGTTTGGATTAGAGTTGAGCTGCTTTAATCCATAATACATCAAAATACGATTCTCGCCTGTCATGGGCACAATATCAGATGCAATACTCACAGCCACCATATCCAACAGACTGGTTATTTCAGAAAGTGGAAGATTGTTTTGTTGAGAAAACGCTTGTACAATTTTGAATGCAACCCCACATCCAGATAACTCAGAGTAAGGATAGGTAGAGTCGACTCGTTTTGCATTGACGACTGCAATGGCTTTGGGAATTTCATCATCAGGCATATGGTGATCACCTATAATAAAATCAATGCCCTTTTCGGTTGCATAATCAATTTTGGCAATTGCTTTAATACCACAATCAAGGGCGATAATTAGCTTCACATCACTCTTTTCAGCATAATCAATGCCTTGATAAGATATTCCATATCCTTCGTCATATCTATCTGGGATGTAATAATCGATATTATTGGTGAAACGACGCAAAAACTTATACATCAATGCTACAGCAGTAGTCCCATCAACGTCATAATCCCCATAGATAAGAATTCGCTCTTTATTACCAATGGCCTTTTCAATGCGTTTTACGGCTAAATCCATGTCTGGATAAAGAAAAGGGTCATGCAAATCAGCCAAATCAGGATTGAAAAACTTAAGTGCTTTACTCATGGTATCAACACCTCTTTGCACTAGCAACTTAGCTAAGTAAAGGTCTATTGGCAACTCGTCTGAAAGATTAAATTTTTTATCTTGTTGTTCTTCTGTTAGGGTTAAAAAGTTCCATTTGTTAATCATTATATATGTTGTTATTTTTTCTTCTATCAAAGACTCGCAACTAAGGTTTCGAGTCGAGCAGTGCATTCGATGTATGTAAATCATTGCGCACTTAAAAGATTGTATAATCAGTGTCTCTACACACTTCGACTAAAACACAATCTTGCTAATCTAACATGTAAAGATAGTCATTTATTCTTTTTAAGCTGCGCCTTTTTTTATTAAATAGTGTGAGCCTAAATGTAACTGCCACCACACTACAGGACAAAAGGAGACTATATTGTCGGTTTGTTACTCCTTAATTTGAAACCTATTTCATTGTTTTTACAGATGATACTCCTTATATAACACAGTTAAATTTCAGGCGAATCTCGCTTTTTGTTCCAGCCTTGATTTATAAACATAAGTTATTTATGCTTATAAGTGGAAAGCAGTTGTTTTTGCATCTGCAAAAGATTTATCATTCTATTTTTAAAGATATTCACATAAATTATTGGAGGTCAGTTTTACATCGTTTTATTTATCCGTGAGTTCTATGTATTTTTGTGACTTGATTAATAAGAACATGAAAATAGCTGCATTAGTATCTGGAGGAGTAGACAGTTCGGTTGTTGTGCATCAACTGAAAGAGCAAGGTTATGATCCCACCATTTTTTATATAAAAATTGGGATGGAAGATGAACACGGCTTTGTGGACTGTCCTGCAGAAGAAGATATTGAGATTGTAAATTATATAGCTAAGAAGTATGGGTGCAAACTAGAAATAGTTTCTCTACATACAGAATATTGGGAGAGCGTTGTAAAATATACAATTGAAAACGTACAGCGAGGACTTACACCCAATCCCGATATGATGTGCAACAAATTAATAAAATTTGGTGTTTTCAACGAGAAGTGGGGACATCAATTTGATAAAATAGCAACAGGCCATTATGCCACAACAACAGAAAAAGATGGACTCACCTGGCTCTCCACAGCAAAAGATAAAGTAAAAGATCAAACCTATTTCTTGGGTCAAATAGACTATCTCCAAGTATCTAAACTCATGTTACCCATTGGCAATATGGAGAAGCGAGAAGTACGGGAAATCGCAAAACTACAACAACTTCCTTCAGCAGCTCGAAAGGATAGTCAAGGTATTTGTTTTTTAGGGAAAGTAAATTACAATGATTTTATAAAACGATATTTAGGTGAAAAGACAGGACAAATAGTAGAGTTTGAAACTGGCAATATTTTAGGAACCCATCATGGCTATTGGTTTCATACCATCGGTCAGCGCAAAGGTCTAGGTCTAAGTGGTGGCCCATGGTTTGTAATTAAAAAGGATATCAATCGAAATATTGTATATGTTTCTAAGGGTTATCAAACAAAACATCAATATGGTTATAAGGTAAACCTTTCAGGCTTTGAGTTTATAACCAAAGATGTTTGGGGAGACTTTGACGGAGAAAAAGACATTACATTTAAAATTCGCCACACACCAGAGTTCACCAAAGGCAGAATATCAAAAAAGGGAGATTTGTATCAAGTAGTTTCTGATGAAAAGATACAAGGAATTGCTGCTGGTCAATTTGGCGTTGTATATGATACTGATAAAGACATTTGCTTGGCAAGCGGAATGATTATATAGATATCATTCCGAATTTTAGATTATAACAATACAATAAAACTTCTACTGCTTCTTCATTGTTCTTTTAATATCCAATCAGGGAATAGATGGGTTTTTAAATTGTTCAAAATCACATGATAGATATAAGCGCAATTCAATTTGTTGATATTATTGAATTTATCGGAACGTTTGCATTTGCAATTAGTGGGATTAGATTGGCATCTGCAAAAAAATTCGACTTGTTTGGCGCTTTCGTTGTAGGATTGGTCACAGCCGTTGGAGGCGGAACATTGCGTGACATTCTTCTTGGAGTTGATATCTTCTGAATGTACAATTCATTTTATTTATGGTGTACATTGTTTGCATTATTGTTTGTCATCATTTTTCACAATCACCTGATTCATCTCGACAATACTTTTTTCGCTTTCGACACCATAGGGCTTGCCCTATTTGTTGTTGTTGGAGCGGAGAAATCTTTAGCTTTAGGGTTCTCACCTTGGATAGCAGTTGCAATGGGAACTATCACTGGCTCAATTGGTGGTGTGATTCGCGATGTATTGATTAATGAGATACCTCTCATTTTCAGAAAAGAGATCTATGCATTGGCGTGTGTCATAGGTGGAATTGTGTTTGTTTCGCTTCATGCTACAAATATGGTAAATATGGTAGTCATTGAAGTTAGCACAGCCTCAGTGGTTATCCTTGTACGTTATCTTGCTGTCAAACACCACCTCTCTTTGCCCATTTTAAAAGGAGAAAAAAGAAATAAAATGCACGACTAAAGCTTCCAATTTATTCTATTACTTGAAACAGCATTAGCTTTTCAAGCAATTATTATTCTTCCTCATTATGCCTGCATTCGAGAAGAAAATAAATTACTTAGTCTTTAATTTATTGATTACATTTGTAATAGAAATAACTTAACAATTTAAATAAAAAACAAAACATTTAAAAACAACCATAAGAACAATATATGAAAGAATTTATTACCACAGATATTAAGAGTGAAAATGCAATACTGGTGGGATTAATCACACCAAATGAAACTGAAGAACAAGTAACAGAATACTTAGACGAACTCGACTTCTTGGCCGAGACAGCTAAGATTCGCCCTGTTCATCGTGTAACGCAACGCCTCCAAATGGCCAACTCTGTAACTTTTGTTGGTAGTGGAAAACTGGATGAAATCAGAGAGTATATTGAAGCTCGAAACGAGGATGAGGAGGATGAAGAGAATCATATAGGTGTTGTTATATTTGACGATGAACTATCGGCACGACAAATCCGAAATATAGAGAAGCAACTGGACATGCCTATTCTTGACAGAACCAGTCTCATTCTTGAAATATTTGCTATGCGTGCACAAACGGCGAATGCAAAAACTCAAGTAGAATTGGCACAATATGAGTATATGCTACCAAGATTGACGCGATTATGGACTCACTTGGACCGTCAACGTGGTGGTGGTTATATGCGTGGTCCGGGTGAAACCCAGCTTGAAACTGACCGTCGAATTATTCTTGATAAAATTTCTCTCCTCAAAAAAGAGCTGGAAGCGATTGATAAACAAAAAACAGTTCAACGCAAGAATAGAGGAAAGCTTGTTAGAGCTGCGCTGGTGGGTTATACCAATGTGGGTAAATCGACATTAATGAACGTGCTAAGCAAGTCAGATATATTTGCAGAAGATAAGCTATTCGCTACATTAGACACCACTGTTAGAAAAGTAGTAGTTGGCAACCTCCCATTTTTGATGACCGACACTGTTGGGTTTATCCGCAAACTCCCCACACATCTGGTAGAATCATTTAAATCTACGTTGGATGAGGTGCGGGAAGCAGATCTACTGATACACGTTGTAGATATTTCTCACCCAGGATTTGAAGAGCAGATTGAGATTGTTGAGAAAACATTATTCGACATTGATAAAAATCCGAAACCGACTATTATCGTCTTCAATAAGATAGATGCATTTTCTTACACCCCAAAAGATGAAGACGATTTGACACCCGAAACAAAACAAAATGTTTCACTGGAAGTATTGAAAAAAACTTGGATGAGTAAGCTCAATGCTGATTGCATCTTTATATCAGCAAGAGAGAACGAAAACATTGACGAATTGAGAAAATTGATTTATGAGAAAGTGAAAGATATCCATATCACTCGCTTTCCATATAACGACTTCCTATTTCATGACTACGAAGGGTATGATCCTGAAGATTATGGCCAGACTGAAGGGTTAGAAGAGTAATATGGGTTATGAGGTATGTGTTATGAGTTATGTAGTATGTTAATTGTTAATGCCTGATAGACGTTGACCTGAGAATAGGAGTTCAGTTCTACTGGAAATATTATAACTAGAAAAAGGTGTTCATCGTTTCAATTAGAAACAAACGAACACCTTTTCTTATTATCTATATGAAGTTGTTAAATTAACTCCAATATACTCCATTAGTTAATCCAACGAACATAAGCAAAGTCCATGCGATGAGGAGTATCCACATTCTTTGGATATACACGAAGTGCGTATTGATGTATCCCAGGATTGCTTATAGACTCGTGCATCTCGAAGTGCAATAAGGAGCCTTCTTCTTTTACCAGTTCAAATTCGTATGAATTTAAGAACTCAGCGTGATTGGTAGATGAATCGTATTTAACTACAACGCATTCTACGCCCAAGTCGCCCTTCATATCTTTTTTATCAATCACTACTTTACCACATAAGCCATTTGTTGCATTGCCTGGGAGTATGTGCTGATCGCAATCATAATTAACTTCTACAACTTCAAACTTATCCCAGTTTCCAACCATATCTTCTTTCCATGCAGTAATTTCTTTGGCTTTAGCAAAGTCATTTTCGTTTATAAACTTCGATCTTTCCACAAGCGCATTGTAAAACTTATCAAAGTAATCGTCCATCATTCTTTTAGTAGTGTAATGAGGAGCAATTTCCGCCAGTGATTTCTTTATATATTTAACCCATCCGTGAGCACAACCATTTTCGTCTTGGTCGAAATACAAAGGAACAACCTCATCTTCCAACAACGAATATATTGTAGAAGCATCCAAAGAGTTTTGGAACTCTTGGTCATCGTATGTTCTCTCGTCAGTGATGGCCCATCCAGCACCTTCACGATATCCTTCATACCACCATCCGTCTAACACAGATAGATTCAGAACACCATTCATTGTAGCTTTCATACCAGACGTTCCTGATGCTTCTAATGGACGAGTAGGAGTATTCAACCATACATCAACACCAGATATAAGTCGTTTAGCCAAACGCATATCATAGTTTTCCAAGAAAAGAATCTTTCCTAAGAATTCAGGACGACGAGAAACTTCAACTATCTGCTTGATTAATCCTTGACCACCTCCATCTGCAGGATGCGCTTTACCAGTAAAGATAAATTGAACAGGATGATCTGGGTTATTCACTATTTTTGATAACCTTTCTAAATCCGAGAATAGAAGATGAGCCCGTTTGTAGGTAGCAAATCTACGTCCAAATCCTATAATTAAAGCATTTGGGTCTATTCCATCTACAACGGTCATAACTCGACTCGGATCCGCTTGGTTTTTCAACCAACCTTCTTTGAATTCATATTTAATGTAATCGACCAATCTTTTCTTCAAAAGCTTGCGATGCGCCCAAATATGCTCATCCTTAACATCATATATTTTCTCCCAGATATCTGTGTTTGATTGATCATCTAAGAATGACTCATCAAAATGATCTAAATATAAAGACTTAGCAGTGGAAGAGGTCCAAGTTGGTAAGTGAACGCCATTAGTAACATGTCCCACATGGAGTTCTTCAGGAAAGTAGCCTTTCCAAACTGGTTGAAACATCTTTCGAGAAACACGACCATGCAACAAACTTACCCCATTTGCTTCTTGTGCTGTATTTAATGCAAACACACTCATAGAGAAACGCTCATGACTACCAGGGTTTTCGCGTCCCATGTCCATAAACTGCTTCCATGAAATACCTAATTTATCTGCATAATCACCCATGTACCTCATAATCATCTCTTCGTCAAAGTAGTCATGACCGGCAGGAACAGGTGTATGAACAGTATATAATGAAGATGCACGTACAACTTCTTTTGCCTCATTGAATGATAAGCCCTTATCGTTGATATAATGGTTCAAACGCTCTGCATTAATTAGTGCAGCATGACCTTCATTCATATGATAGATGTCTTTCTCTATGCCTAACTTTTCTAACAGTTGGATACCTCCAACACCCAGTAAATACTCTTGTTTCATTCTGTTCTCCCAATCTCCACCATATAACTTGTGTGTGATTGATCGATCTTCATCACTGTTAGTTTCAACATCTGTATCCATCAGATATAGATTAATTCTTCCAACAGCAACCTTCCAAACATGAACATCTACTTTCCTGTTTGGAAAGTCGACTTGCATCAGAAGAGGTGTTCCATCTTCATTCTTAACCATTGTGATGGGTAAACTACCAAAGTTCTGTGCCTCATAGTTAGCAATCTGTTGACCATCTAAAGCCAACCATTGTGAGAAATAGCCAAATCGATACAGAAAACCAACAGCAGTCATTCTCACTTTGCTGTCACTTGCTTCTTTAAGGTAATCGCCAGCTAGAACGCCTAAACCTCCCGAATAGATTTTCAGAACATGTGTCATTCCATACTCCATGCTGAAATAAGCTACGCTTGGACGAGTTTCGTCTAATTGCTCTTTCATGTATGTATTAAACTTCTCGTACACATCGCTCAAACGATTCATCAGGTATTCATCTTTCACAATTTCCTCACCACGATCAACCGTTAAACCTTGCAACATAAGAACAGGATTTTTATCGCTCTCTTCCCATCCTGCAGGGTCCATCACTTCAAATAGTGCTTTCGCTTCCTCGTTCCACGTCCACCACAGATTTCTAACTATTTCCTCCAAAGGGAGCAATTGCTCAGGTAATATTGAATGTGCTTGCAAATCTCGCCATACGGGCGTATTCGAATTACTCGTTTTGATAATCATATTTTATATTTGTTTTGATTTATTTCTTGTTTTGTATGTATTTGTTGACACCTCGACTCCGCTCAGCGGCCATTTGAAAGTGAAAAGACAACTTTGGTTTTTTATTTTGCTATCTCCCTAAAGATACAACAATTATTCCTCTTTTACGTTTTGCAATTCCGAAAATCTTTCTATTGAGTTATGCAATGCTATTGAATAAGCCTTTTGATAATACTCAATGAAGTGTGCCCAGTCGGCCATATCAGCTAATTGCAATGCTGA
>DATERO010000126.1:0-7647 GCA_035271465.1 Dysgonamonadaceae bacterium
TTTGTGCAACAATCCGCTACTGGCAGTCATCCACTGCACATCGCCAACACCAATGACACCTCCACCGCCATGGCTGTCATGATGAGCCACTTTGCCTTTGTAGGCAATAGTGACAGTCTCGAAACCCTTGTGTGGATGCACACCAACTCCACGAGGAGTATCTGTGGGTGAAAAATAAAACTTCGAAGCGTAATCTAATAACACAAAGGGGTTCATTCGCTCCATAGTCATTGGTGAAATACTGGGTATAAAATTGTGCACCCTGAATGCATCACCAACAAAGCGAGGATTAGGTGGTGAAACTATTAATTCTACTGTTCTTGTTTTCAAAGCTTTCTTCTATTTAGTATTTTAATTAATTTAGTTGATTATTATTCACACATTTCTCAGGAAGTAATGTTACAATGCCATTTTCCATTAAATGTTCACGAATATTTAAGTGAGATTTAATTAATCCAGAAATTTCAACTTGGTGAATACTCTCATTGTATTTAATTCTTTTGTCCCACACTATTGATTATACGCCTCCATTAATTTTGCCACATCCATTTTTTTCATTTGAGACATCGCTACATTCATTGCCTGAATTCGCTCATCTTCTCCATTTTCAATTTTTCCTGTAAGAAATTCTGGCACAATTTGCCACGACACGCCATACTTATCTTTCAACCAGCCACATTGAGACTCACTGCCCTCTTTAGTGAATTTACCCCAGTAATAATCGACCTCTTTCTGATCATTACAATTGAGATAAAAAGATATTGCTTCATTGAATGGAACATCTTTATCTGTACCATTGTCCATCATCATAAAAGTTTGTCCCATTAATCTACATTGTCCATGTTTTACCATACCATAAGGCCCTGGATCATCTTCACCATATCGCGAAACTCCATTGCTTACAGAGTCATCAAAAACTGACATATAGAAATCGATGGCTTCTCCGGCATCTCCCCTTCTATCACCAGAAAACATGATAAGTGGATTAATTGGCTGTCCAACATCTTTTAATGGATGCATTGCAATTTGCCACGAAACACCGTATCGATCTTCAATCCAACCATAGCGTTCGCTCCAATCATATAGTTCTAAGGGTATCAAAACTTTCCCCTCTTCTGCCAACTTATCCCATAACTCATCTACTTCGGCAACTGTTTCAAAAACAACATAAAAAGATATGGAGGGGTTGAAATGAAAATCGGACTTCGCATCAAATGCATAAAACTGCATCCAGTTTAAATTAAACGATGCAGTCTGAACAGTCCCAGGCTCTATAGACTCATCGGAAAACGACATATCTTCAGACCATTTTTTCACAAAGTTTACTTTCGAATGAGGAAAAATAGACACGTAAAAGTTTATTGCCTCCTCGGCTTTATTATTAAACCACAGGGTTGGTGTAATTTTTTGACTTGTTGGATTGTTCATAATCGTTTATATTTTAAAAGTGTTCAATAATTTAGTTGAACACTAAGTGTTTTTTAATGCACCACCAATTTTTTTAATTGTTCCATTTTTGAAGTCGATCTAAATATATTAAAGACTCAACATACTTTCTGTGTGCTTTGCTTGAGAGCTTTTCGAGCAACTCCAAAGATGAAATATAAGAAGCTAGATTACCATTGGATGATAAGAACTTTCCATCTTCTATATAACTTACACTTTCATCATCTTGCACCTTCAAGTCAGGGTAGTTTTTCTGTAAATCCTTACCACCTCCAATCCATGTAACAATTTTTCTCCCATTAGCCACCCCTGATTCACCTATCAATGTAGCTCCAGCACAATTACTTACGGTATACTCTGTATTATTATTTTGAACTATTATAAAATTAACCAACTCTTTATTTTTCACCTGTAGTGACATATCATAAGCGCTGGGAACAATAAGAATATCTAAATTGGGAGCATTTTCTAATGTATAATCAGGAAACATTTTCAGTCCTTCCTCGCTTACAATAAAGTCATAACTTTCTGCAATGGTAATAACATTGAAAAGCTTTTCTCCGTTTTCGGTGGGTTTTGTAAAAACATCCATTGGTGCCGTCAATTCTGTAGTTAAAACATCATCATACATCAACACGCCAATGATGGGCAAATTATTGTCAAGTTGTTTTGCATTTTTTGATAATTCTGCTACCTGACTTTCTCGCAAACTAATAAGACCTGTCTTCGTATTCCTCTTCAAGACTCTAGGACTACAGCTCACCAATGAGTCAGAGTTCATTTCAACAAAACTATTTGCAACAGTTTTGGTATTATCTTTTGTTTTATCTGAATTACAACTGCCTAATAAAGTTGCAAAAAGAATAAAAGTTATAGTTATAGTTTTCATTATTATAAACAGCTTTGCACATTAACTTTTCAGCACCATTAATCGTGCTAATGGGAGTATTATAAACAGATTCATTTATTAGTTTGTTCTATTTGAAGTTACTGAATATCACAATTTTAACAGACGCGCTCCATAGTTTGTATTATTTATGCATAAATTGATTTGATCAAGAAATGAAACCTTTAAAAGAGCCTATCTTTTTTTTATTACCTTTGTCACAATTAATTATTTGTACAAACCATTTGTGCACTATTTATAATAAGAAAAACTCATATCGTTTATGATCACACTTGCCATTATCATCATTACAGCATTGATATCCTACCAAGCATTTAGTAACTATCACATTGCTGATAAACTTATCTTCCAACCTGCCTCTGTTAGGGATGGCGAGTGGTATAGATTGTTTACTTATGGAGTGCTACATGCTGATTTCACCCACCTTCTTTTCAACATGTTCACTTTATATCTCTTTGGTGGTTACATCGAAAACATGTTTAAACTGCAATTGGGACTTAGACAAGGTTCTATTGCGTTTATTCTACTTTATGTAGGCGGACTGCTCTTTTCAATACTTCCTACTTATTTTAAAGAAAAAAACAACTATTACTACAAAGGTCTTGGTGCCTCAGGAGCCGTTTCCGCAATGGTGTTTGCATATATCTTGATCAACCCAATGAATTTTATGGGAATATTATTTATCCCTATTATGCTACCAGCATTTTTGTTTGGATTCATTTTTGTTTTTATTTCCATGTACTTAGATAAAAAAGAGGTGGGTGGCATCAATCATTCAGCTCATATCACGGGCGGATTGTTTGGTATAATCTTCACTTCTGCACTTTTCTTTGTAATGAGTGATGTCAATCTACTATTACAGTTTATTTTCAAAATAAGAATTACTTCGTTGGGTGATTTATTTCATTTTGGGTTTTAGATAAATTCGCTCACATGGGTATAATATTATTTGCAATTCTCTAATCTCTAACCGCATTTTCAAGGTTTTAACAATGAATCTCAAAGAAAAAATCTATCTTTGCAAATTAATAGAACAAAGGATAAATCGAAATATTCACATTTACATTTTCATCCTTCCCTGTATAATTACTAAATACAATTTAGACACTATTTTTAAATGAAACATTTCACAATTTTAAGCTTATCAATTATGATGTTGATTTCTTGTGGTACAAACAAGGACTCTACTGAAAAAGGCAGCATTTTTTATACTGAGTTTGACACTGAGTATGGAATGCCCCCTTTTGAAAAAATTACAAATGAGGACTTCAGACCTGCATTCGAAAAAGGTATAGAGCAGCAATCAAACGAAATAGATTCGATTGCCAACAATACTGATGCACCAACTTTTGAAAACACAATTGTTGCTTTGGACAACAGTGGTGAAATTCTAAGTCGTGTATCTCGTGTATTCTCAGGTGTTAAAGGCGCTGAAAACAACGACACACTTCAAGCAATTGCAGAAGAAATGTCCCCCTTACTTTCAGAGCACAGTGACAACATTTATTTGAATGACAAGCTATTTGAAAGAATAAATACACTACACAAAGACTCTGCTAATCTTGGATTGAATACGGAACAGTATCGTTTGTTGGACATGTATTACAAGAACTTCGTTCGTTCGGGAATTATGCTGAATGACGAGCAAAAAGATCAACTAAGAGAGATAAACAAGGAGCTTTCTGCTTTGACACTTAACTTTGGCAGTAACTTGCTTAAAGAGACCAACGCATTTACATTGGTTATTGACAACGAGGAAGATCTGGCAGGACTTCCACAAGGTGTTATTTCTGCAGCTGCCGAAGTTGCAAAGGAAAAAGATATGGAAGGTAAGTGGGTGTTTACATTGCACAAACCAAGCTGGCTGCCGTTCCTTCAGTATGCCGACAATCGTGATTTGCGCGAAAAACTTTATAAAGCAATGTACACGCGTGGCGACAATGATAATGAGTTTGACAACAAAAAGAACATCAATAAAATTGTAAACCTGCGCATACAAAAAGCAAACATGTTGGGTTATGATACTCATGCGGACTTTGTAATGGAAGAACGCATGGCTAAAACCTCTGATAATGTTTACAAACTACTTAACGATGTGTGGGAATATGCTGTACCACAAGCCAAAAAAGAAGCTGCCGAGTTGCAAGCAATTATTGATGCAGATGGTGGCGACTTTAAATTGCAATCGTGGGATTGGTGGTATTATACTGAAAAACTGAGAGAACAAAAATATGCATTGAATGAAGAGGAGTTGAAACCCTACTTCAAAATGGAAAATGTGAGAGAAGGAGTTTTTACAACTGCAAATAAATTATATGGACTCAACTTCACCAAACTGGAGAATGTTCCTGTCTACCATCCGGAGGTAGAAGCTTATGAAGTAACTGATGCAGATGGTTCTCATGTAGCTATTTTCTATACGGATTATTTCCCTCGTTCTGGAAAGAACGCTGGTGCTTGGATGAGCAGCTTTAGAGGACAAGAAATTAGAGATGGAAAAAACATCCGTCCACTAATTTTCAATGTGGGTAATTTCACTCGTGCCACTCCCGAAACTCCATCTTTGTTAACACTGGACGAAGTGGAAACACTCTTCCACGAATTTGGTCATGCTTTGCATGGCATGCTTTCTAATGTAACCTATAGTGGTGTTTCAGGAACAAGCGTTCCGCGTGACTTCGTTGAATTGCCTTCGCAAGTTATGGAGCATTGGGCTTTTCACCCCGAAGTACTAAAGCTTTATGCAAAGCATTACGAAACAGGAGAAGTAATTCCAGATGAGTTAATAGAAAAAATGGATGCAGCTTCGAAATTCAATATGGGTTTCACTACAACAGAATTTGTAGCAGCTGCACTATTGGATATGGATTATCATACACAAAAAGAACAAAAAGAATTTGATGTGCGCGACTTTGAAAAAAAATCGATGGAAAAGATTGGGTTGATAGGTGAAATTATCCCTCGCTATCGCAGCACCTATTTTTCACATATCTTTAGCGGTGGTTATTCTGCTGGATACTACAGCTATCTATGGTCTGAAGTCTTAGACGCTGATGCATTTCAACCATTTGTAGAAAATGGCATCTTTGATGAAGCTTCAGCAAAATCATTCCGTGAGAATGTACTTTCGAAAGGGAACTCTGAGGATCCAATGACTCTTTATAAAAAATATAGAGGTGCAGAACCTAATCCTATTTATTTACTAAAGAATAGGGGTTTCGTCAACTAACAAAATAAGATAAATAAGAGCAACCGCTAATAGATAATTGTCACTTATGAAATAAATTGCGCTTATACTCTTATAAAAGACAAAAAAAGTTTATATTTGCAAGCGAAAAATGTGAGGCATGAAAGTGCCTCTGTTTTTAACAAGTCACTCTGATAATCATATAAATATCAAACACTAATAAAAAAGCAAAATTGTAATGTTAAACAAAGGATTTATTAAAACCTTCGCTATCATACTTGCACTTATTTGTTTGTATTACTTATCATTTACTGTGGTAAGCAATCATTACGAAAACAAGGCAGAAGAGTATGCAGCTGGAGATTTGAACCTAAAGACTGACTACCTTGACTCACTGTCAACAGAGAAAGTTTATTTAGGCTATACTTTAAAGCAAATTCGCGAGAAAGAAATTGGTTTAGGACTTGACCTTAAAGGCGGTATGAACGTAATTTTGGAAATTGATGCGAGGGGAGTTATAAGCTCATTAGCTAACACCGATGACCCTCAGTTTAATCAAGCTCTTAGCGAAACTGTTGCCGAAAACAGAAAAGGAAGCTCGCAAGATTTCATCTCTCTTTTTCAACAGAAATATCAAGCCATTGATCCAAATGCAAAACTGGCAAACATTTTTAGCATTACAATGAGCGACCGAGTAAATCCCGGTGACTCAAATGACAAAGTAATTTCGGAACTTAGACACGAATTGGTAAGTGCTGCTGATAATTCATTCAATGTGTTACGCACACGTATTGACCGTTTCGGAGTGGTTGCTCCAAATATCCAAAAATTGGATCGTGCTGAAAGAATTTTAATTGAGCTTCCAGGTATTAAAGAACCGGAACGTGTCCGTAAACTTCTACAAGGTAGTGCCAATCTTGAGTTCTGGAAAACATATAATGTCAATGAACTACTGAACGGATTTAACGAAATCAATGCGAAGTCGGCTGCTTATGTTGTTTCTAAACAAACTAACAATGTTGAATTAGAAGAAACAATTGCAGACTCAGACACTACACTGACTGATGATGAAACCATAATGCTTGCCCAAGAAGAGGCTAAGACTTTTGATGAGCTGAACAGATCAGACATAAATATCGACAAAAGTTTCACGCAATACTTTGCTGAACCATATTTTGCAATGGGTGGCGGAACAGGAGCTATCGTTGGTACTGTATCTAAAAATGATACCGCAAAAGTAAACTTCTTATTGGATAAGTTCAAGGATTCATTTGCAGGTGATGTTCGTTTCAAATGGGGCTTTAAAGCTGTAGATACACGCGAAACCTATTTCCAACTTTTTGCTCTTAGAGGTGATGGATCTAAAAGAGGTCCTGCACTTGATGGAGATGTAGTTGTTTCTGCTCGTGCTGATGCTGGCCAACGTGGTTCTGCTTGGGAAGTAAGCATGCAGATGAACTCTACTGGCTCAAGCCGATGGGCTACAATTACAGGCACTGAAAAAGGTCGTGCCATCGCTGTTGTATTGGACGGATATGTATATTCAGCTCCAAACGTAAACGACAAAATTGAAGGTGGACGTTCCGTTATAACTGGAAACTTCACACCTGAAGAGGCCCGAGACTTAGAAAACACGCTTAAATCTGGTAAGATGAAAGCGGGTGTACGCATTGTGCAAGAAGACATAGTTGGTCCTTCACTGGGCCAAGAAGCAATTAATGCAGGATTTATCTCATTTATTTTGGCATTAATAGTATTATTTGCATTTGTTTATTTGCTATATGGTCTTATTCCTGGCACTATTACAAACGTTGCATTACTACTTAACTTTTTCTTTATTCTTGGTGCTCTGTCAGCATTTCAGGCAGTTCTTACATTACCTGGTATTGCGGGGATGATATTATCATTGGGTATGGCCGTGGACGCAAACGTACTTATTAATGAACGTATAAAAGAAGAGCTTGCTGCAGGCAAAACATTACGAAATGCATTGCAGGATGGATATAAAAATGCTTTCTCTGCAATTTTTGACTCTAACTTAACAACGGTTATCACAGCTATTGTGCTTGTTTCGTTTGGAACAGGCCCTATTAAAGGATTTGCCGTT
>DATERO010000127.1:0-2523 GCA_035271465.1 Dysgonamonadaceae bacterium
TAGAGGTGGATAATCAGCGCTTTGACCCAATTGAGATAATTAATGTTAGTAACTCATTTAGTTCTTTCTTTCCTTTTGAAATACTTTTTGGTAGTTGGGATGTTTTAAATAATCCTCAGTCTATGGTGATAAGCGACAAGCAGGCGCATAAAATCTTTGGAAGGGCAGATGTAATTGGGAAACAGCTATCGATTTGTGAAAAAGATTTTGATGCTGACATTAGGAAAACTTACACTATTGGAGCTGTCACAAGAGCACGTAAACAATCGGCCATTACCTTTGATGCGCTTATCTGCAACCCTGAAGCAAACTGGGGTGGACCCACACTTCTAATGATGCGAGAAGATTACAACTTGAAGCAATTTGAGGCGAAGGTCAAAAGCGAAGATATACCAACACTTGCTGGAGGGCAATACTATTTTGTGACACTCCATGATGCTCTCTCATCACGCTATCAGCAGCAAGGAGTAAGATTTTGGCATTATCGCAATGATACACTTTTAATGATTGGACTGATTTCTGCACTACTATTGCTCATTATTGCACTGTTCAACTACTTAAATATAAGCTTTTCACGTCTGTTACAACAGGTAAAAATCCTTCAGATACAAAAACTGATGGGTGCAAAACAGATTGACCTGCGTTTGCAAATATTTCTTGACGCCTTGTTTATTGTATTTATATCATTCCTTTTGGCATTACCACTAATGCATGATCTGCTACCACTTTTCAACCAAGTAGTAGATGCTGAATTTTCATCCTTTTTCTTTTATAGCAATGGTTTTTTTCCGATGCTTATTTTACTACTATTGTTGGCAACAATCATTCCAAGTTGGATGACAAGTAGTTGGATTGCCCGTTCTACAGGAAGCGAAATTCGAAACTTTTTCATAACAAAGAAGCATCGATGGGTTGGAGGAATGGTTACAATGCAATTTGTTATTTCCATTGCATTGATAATTTCAACTCTTACTGTAAACAATCAGGTAAGCTTGGTGAAAAAACATGGTGCTCGTTATCAAAACCTGATAGAAATAGAAATGAAAGCCTCTGCAGACGGGCAGGAATTGCAAAAAACAGCACAGCAAATAAGAGATATTCAAGGAGTGGAGGAGCTTTCCATGGGAAACATGTCACTTATGAACTCTTGGATTATGCACGGCACTTTGAAAAGAGAAAACGGAGAGGAGTTTCAAACCATGGTGCTTCATCTAGGAGGAGATGATGGGTTGATTCAATTATTGAGACTAAAGCAGCTTGCAGGCCAACCGTGGGAGACTGTCTCAAACACTCAATTTCACTCGGTATTTGTCAATCAATCGTTTGCCGACAAATTGCATATACCGGCAGAGAAGTTGATAGGAGAGCCGCTAGGTAAGTACTTAATCTCGGGAGATTCTGTTTCGATTATTGCTGGAGTGGTGGATAATTTTCACTTCTCGTCATTGGAGGATGAAGTGATGGGTGTCCTTATTGAAAAGATTCCTAACTATTCGGAAGCGATGACAACAATGTTGATTCGATTAGATGGTATAGATAACAAGAAAACCCTTGCTTCTATAAAAGAGTTGTGGCAACACAGTTATCCGAATGAATACTTCACTTATACAGATATTGAAGATGTTTTTATGAAGCGTAATAGTGAGATTTTTGAAATGGAAAAACTGTTACAGATGTACTCACTTATTAGCATCTTGCTAACTTGTTTTGGGTTGTTTGGTATATCATTTTACACAGTTCGACAACGCACCAAAGAGATTGGCATTAGAAAAATAAATGGTGCAAACACCATTCAGATTCTTTGGTTGCTCATAAAACCAATGTTGTTGTGGTTGGCAACGGGTTTTCTCATTGCCCTTCCGCTATCGTGGTATTTTATTGAAAAATGGTTGCAACAGTTTGTGTATAGAGTTGATATTTCAGTTGGATCTTTTCTATTTGCTTTTTTGCTAGTCATGGGAGTCACACTCTTTACAACAGGTTGGCATGTATGCAGAACAGCAAGAGCCTACCCTATCAAATGTCTAAGGTCGGATTGAGAAATATGTGGATCCGTGATTTATATATACAATATTCTTTATGGAAAATTCAGAACTGAGACTAAAAACGAATGAATATCATTTTTATTAAAAGCCACATACTAAACGATCAGGTTTGGAAACTGGTGATGGAACATGTTTTTACAAATATAGGCTTTGAGGATGCAAAAAGCACAAAACAATAGTGAATAGTGGTTTTTTCTTGCTCCGAAAGTGCAAATCAAATAAAACAATGAATTTTACTCTGCGGAAAGTGCGAATCAATTTATTTTATACCCATTTCATCTGCGGAAAGCGCAAATCAATTTGATTTATGGTATTTCACTCTGCGGATTGTCCAATTCAAATTAAATAATGCCTTTTTAGGCTGCGGATTGTCCAATTCAAATTGATTTGTGGTTCTTTACTGCTCCGATAGTGCAAATCAAACTGATTTGTGGTTTTTTACTCCTCCGAAACTGCATATCAATTTGATTTGCGGTTT
>DATERO010000128.1:0-2003 GCA_035271465.1 Dysgonamonadaceae bacterium
AAAAAAAATTCTGCATTTAGAATTGGAATTTTAATGTATGAATTGCGCTAATTATAGCTACAAAACGACAATAAAGTATTTATCAACATTTTGTAGGATGCGGATGCAAGTTTCAACTGTTTTAAACATTTTCTCGGATGAGAAAATGTTTTGAAAAGGATTTATCTCACAAACTCCAACACCTGACCACTTGGTTCACCCATAACCTCTCCGTTATGGAAAACAACTTTACCATTTAAAATAGTAGTGTTGATACTCGAAGAAAGCGTTTCTCTTTCCAAAGGCGACCAACCGCATTTATAAAGTATATTATCTGATGAAACTGTATAAGGTTTATTTGGATCAACCAATACGAGATCGGCAAAATAGCCTTCACGAATGAAACCACGATCTTTTACTCCAAATAGTTTGGCGGGTGCATGACACAATTTTTCAACTACTTGCTCTTTGCTAAATATATTGTCTGACACCAGTTGCATCATCATTTGCAGGGAGTGTTGCACGAGTGGGCCACCCGAAGCAGCTTTAAGTGCCCCACCCTCTTTTTCTTCTAAAGTATGCGGTGCATGATCAGTAGCTATAACATCCAATTTCCCTTCCAATAAAGCTTGTCTTAAATCGTGTCGATCTCTTTCGGTTTTAACGGCAGGATTCCATTTTATTCGAGAACCAAATCGTTCATAATCTTCGTCAGTGAACCATAGATGATGAACACAAACTTCTGCTGTTATTTTTTTCTTAGAAAGCGGTTTGGCATCAAAAAGTCTCATCTCCTGACCAGTTGATAAATGCAATACGTGCAATCGTGCACCATATCTATCGGCAAGTTCAATCGCTTCAGCTGAAGATTCATAACATGCTTCTGCGCTCCTGATGAGTGGATGGTACTTGATTGGGATATCTTCTCCAAACTCTTTGGTATATTTCTCTATATTTTCTCGAATAATGGACTCTTTTTCACAATGGGTAGCAATGAGCATATCAACTTCTGCAAAGATTGCTTGCAGTGCCTTTTTGTCATCCACCAGCATATTGCCAGTAGATGCACCCATAAATATTTTTATTCCACAAAGATTCTTAGAGTCTGCTTTCTTTAACTCTGCTAAATTATCATTTGTAGCACCTAAATAAAAAGCATAGTTGGCAAAAGATTTACCATGAGCAAGCTCTGTCTTTTGTTTCCACGCATCTATGCTAATTGTTTGCGGATTGGTGTTAGGCATTTCCATGTAGCTTGTTACTCCTCCTGCAATGGCAGCCCTACTTTCAGATCGGATATCTCCTTTATGAGTCAGCCCTGGTTCTCTAAAATGAACTTGATCATCAATAACTCCAGGTATGAGGTAAAGATTATTGGCTTCAATTATTTGAGATCTATTGCTTATTTCTTCAGGAACCTGATCTGTGTAAATCTCAACAATTCGCTCATTTTTGATTAAAACAGAACCTTTGTATGAGGCTCCCTCATTTATAATTGTGGCATTGCGGATGAGTAGCATAGTAACTTGTTTTTAGATTGAATAATAAAGCGACTAAGGGTTTCGTTGCGCATGAGCTTCTTTGCGAGGCTTGATTCTACCAGTAATCTTTTTCCAACGCAAATCTATAACACCAAAAAATGCTTCTCCAAATATCCCAGTATTCATTTTTGATGTCCCAAGTTGACGATTGACAAATATTACAGACACCTCTTTAATTTTGAAACCAAGCACATAAGCTTTGTACTTCATTTCAATTTGGAAAGCGTAGCCTTTAAATTGTATTTTATCAAGGTCAATTGTTTCCAGCACTTTTCGCTTGTAGCATTTAAAACCAGCTGTACTATCGTGAACATTCAGTCGGGTTACAAAGCGAACATATTTCGATGCAAAATAAGACATCAATACACGTCCAATAGGCCAATTGACCACATTTACACCGGAGCAATAACGCGAACCAATCGCTACATCATATCCTTCTGTATCGCAGGCATAATAAAGACGAGGCAGATCATCTGGATTGTG
>DATERO010000129.1:0-6373 GCA_035271465.1 Dysgonamonadaceae bacterium
ATTTTGAAGCCTGCTTTGGCTCGTGGAGAGCTCAGAGCGATTGGAGCTACTACACTTGATGAGTATCAAAAATACTTCGAAAAAGATAAAGCTTTAGAGCGTCGTTTTCAAATAGTGATGGTTAATGAACCAACCGAAGCAGACACAATTTCCATCCTTCGTGGATTGAAAGAGAGATATGAAAATCACCATAAGGTACGTATTAAAGATGAAGCATTGATTGCTGCAGTACAATTATCTAATCGATATATTACAGATCGTTTTTTGCCTGACAAGGCTATCGACTTGATGGATGAGGCATCAGCAAAATTGCGCATGGAGGTAGATTCAGTTCCTGAAGAGTTGGACGAGATTAGTCGCCGCATCAAACAATTGGAAATAGAACGCGAAGCTATAAAACGTGAGGATGATAAGCCAAAAGAAGATATTTTGACAAAGCAAATTGAAAATCTTAAAGAGGAGGAGAGTCAACTGCGTGCAAAATGGCAATCCGAAAAAGAGATCATCAACAAGATTCAGCAAGATAAAATAGAAATTGAGGATGCAAAGTTCCAGGCCGAAAAAGCAGAGCGTGAAGGTGACTACGGATTAGTAGCTGAATTACGCTATGGTAAAATAAAAGAGAAAGAGATAGAAATAGAGTCTTTGAAAAATGAATTGCACGAGCGTCAAGGTGTACGTGCAATGATAAAAGAAGAGGTGGATGCAGAAGACATTGCAGACGTAGTAGCGCGATGGACCGGGATTCCTGTAAGCAAAATGATGCAGAGTGAACGCGAGAAGCTGCTGTCACTTGAAGATGAGTTGCATAAACGCGTTATTGGTCAAGAGGAAGCAATTCATGCAGTAGCCGATGCAGTAAGACGCAGTAGAGCAGGACTACAAGACCCAAACAAGCCTATTGGTTCATTTATCTTTTTGGGAACTACTGGTGTTGGTAAAACTGAATTAGCAAAAGCACTTGCAGAGTACTTGTTTGATAATGAAGATATGCTCACCCGGATTGATATGAGTGAGTATCAAGAGAAGTTTAGTGCTACTCGTTTAATTGGCGCACCTCCTGGATATGTAGGTTATGATGAGGGTGGACAACTTTCCGAAGCCATTAGGAGAAAACCTTATTCAGTAGTGCTTTTTGATGAAATTGAGAAAGCGCATCCTGATGTTTTTAATATCCTTTTGCAGGTATTAGATGATGGGCGTCTCACTGATAATAAAGGGAGGGTTGTGAACTTTAAAAACACCATTATTATAATGACTTCCAATTTAGGATCTAATTTGATAAGAGATAAATTTGCAAGAATGACTTCACAGAACCGTGAGGAGATTATTGAAGATACACGTTTCGAAGTAATGGATCTTTTGAAAAAAACGATTCGTCCCGAATTTTTGAATAGAATTGATGAGATAATTATGTTCTCTCCACTACATGAGAGTGAAATAGAGCAGATTGTTCGACTTCAGTTGGACGGATTAAAGAAGATGTTGCTAACAAATGGCATTAAAATGGAATACACTTCTGAGGCAGTAAAAAGCATATCAGATGCTGGATTTAATCCTGAATTTGGAGCAAGACCTGTAAAGCGAGTTATTCAACGCAAGGTCCTAAACCAACTCTCTAAGGATTTATTGGGTGGCACAATTGACAAATCTCAAACTATTATTATTGATGCCGTGGATGATATACTATTTTTCAAGAACTAAGTCTTTAATAATGAATAAATAATTGAAGTAAAACCTTTTCACTAAAATGTGGAAAGGTTTTTTATATAGTAGAAATAATATCAAGTGTATTTCACTACTTGTCTTATAAATTATATTCATACACACTTTCGTTTCCAACAGCGTCTCGCGCAATAAATCGGAAGTTTTTGACTGGAAGCTCTTTCAGCCTTGTACGGTCGAAAGTATAAGTGTAAATATTTGATTTAGAATCATGTTTGAAAAGTACAAACTCACCATCAATCGTGCCACGGAAATAACTAATACCACTTTTATCATCTGATAGATTAATTCGGACTACAGCATTTTGTTTCCAGTTTTGTGGGTTTATGGGTGTAATCTTTGGTGCAATAGTATCTATTGAAATAGCATATCTATTTCCAAGTTCTGTAATGTTAAGTTCAATACCTCCACGACTATATGTACCGCCCATCCAACTATCATTATTTCGATTCAGCTTTACAATTCCCAACTTGTCTACATGTTCCAATTTATCACTTTTAATTTTAATCCACATCTTACCGTTGTTGTGAAGTGGAACAGGAGTATTGTTTACTTGGTGAATATCTGAGAAATATTTATTTTCATTATCATAAGTTGTGGTATGTATGTAACAAAAATTGGAGTAAAGATTTCCTTTTGAAATATTAAGCGTAAAGTCATGATTACTATATCTGTTCTCGTATTGCCATGCCATGAATTGCTCACAGTTTTGTGCGAGAGGTATTTCCTGCATCAATCCATTAACAATAAATTCATAGGTGGTTACGTTGCCAAAATGATCTTCCAACTCAAATCTCATTCGATAAGGTCTTTCTTCATTGATGTCAATAAATCCTCTGTTGATAGAATTATTATATATACGCAACTTATTTCCAGATTCAATAAATGACTTCATGAAAAATGAATTATTGTTCCGCCAATCTTCAAAATCAACAAAGCTATTAAGAAATCGAGTTTCACTAAATAGATACTCATTAATGGTACTGCTAAATACTTGAAGATTGTCCACAAAAAGTCTAATATGTTTGACTCCATAAATATTTGATTGCCCATCCATTTTGTCATATGCTTTTACACCAACACCAATCTTTCCCCAAGCATTTATTGATCTTTGCATAGGCAAAGGATTACCAGCTTGTGACTTAGATATTGTTAATCGAGTAGGGGTTGTTAATCCATTTATAACGCCTTGTCTATTTATTGGGTAAAATGCAACTCCCCTTAAATCAGGCTTCTGGGTATCTTTTATATTTTGAGCGATATACTGTAAAGGGTCAAGTGGACTTTGAGTTTTGGTATCACGTATTTCAAAATGTAGATGTGGACCACCTGAAGAACCAGTGTTTCCGCTCAAAGCTATTTGTTCTCCTTTTAATATGGAAATTTCATTAGGTTCTAAATATAAATCAACACGGAAACTTTCTAACTCATATTGCTTGTCTTCTACATATTCAGCAATATGTTTTGAAAAACTATTGAGATGACCATACACACTAGTCTGATTGTTTGTAGGGTGATCAATATATATTGCAAGTCCGTATCCACCGGGCGAAACTGAAATACGTGATACATAGCCATCTGCAACTGAATAAACGGGTTTGTTAACTACTTGTTGAGTTTTTAAATCAATTCCTGAATGAAAGTGATTGTTTCTAAGTTCTCCGAAATTAGCACTCAAATGAAGTGGAATTTTTAACGGGACTTCATATTGAGCATATAGGCTTAATTGCATTAAAAACAATAGAAGCCCAATGAATATTCTTCTTTTTTTTATTTTCATAATGCGAAGTTAATCATTTTTTCAGGCTATATCTATGCCATTTGGTAGAATAACTTGTTACTTACTTGATATTTATTTAAAGAGATAATTCTCTTTAAATAAATCGATTGTAGTTGTTAATATATTGTGCACAATTAATAAATAACATTAAAATACAAAGATTTACAGTACTTTGTATTGCACAATACTTTGCTTTGTTTATTTTTGTACTCATAATTAAAAAAATATCCAATGAAAGTCGAAAACATACAAAGTCAAATGCGAAAAGGAGTACTTGAATATTGTATTCTTTCCATCATTAAAAACGCGGAGGTTTATCCTAGTGATATAATTGATGAAATGAAAGGAGCGGGCTTGAATCTTTTTGAGGGTACACTTTATCCATTGTTGAATCGTCTTAAGAATGCTGATATCCTTAGTTATCGTTGGGTTGAGAGTACAACCGGACCTCCAAGAAAGTATTTTTCACTGACCGAGAAAGGTTTGATATTTTTTGAACTTCTAGAATCTACATGGAATGAACTAAGTAGTAGTGTAGACATTTTGATTGCAAAAACTAATGAAGAAGAATCCTCTTCCGATTCATAAATACATACCATACAATAATGAAAAGAACAATCAACATTAATTTTCAAGGTCAGTTAGTAACCATTGAAGAAACTGCCTACCACTTGTTGAATAAATACATTCAAAGCTTAAAAGACTATTTTAAACATGAAGCAGATGGAAGCGAAATAGTTAATGATATCGAGAATCGTATTGCAGAACTTTTTGGTAATCGTCTAAAGCATGGTATTCCATGTATTACTGACGAAGATGTAACATCTATTATCAATACTATTGGCCGTCCCGAAGAGTTTGATATGGAATATGAGGAGAGTGAAAACACCATTAATCAGGGTCAATATGAAACTTATCCTAATTCGCAAATGCCTCCACCTCCCAGTATAGAACCGAGGAAAAGCCTATATCGAAATACAAGTGATAGTATCATTGGTGGAGTATGTAGTGGTTTGGGTAATTACCTCAAAGTAGATCCTGTTTTTATTCGCTTATTGTTTGTTTTGCTATTTAGCTTATTGTTTTGGGTCTACATTATATTGTGGATAGTTCTTCCTGCTAAGAATTTGGTAAGTAATGTTAGCAAACGACTGTATCGAAATCCTAATGACCGTTTTATTGGGGGAGTGTGTGGTGGTCTTGCAACCTATTTCAAAATAGACACATGGATTCCACGAGTTATTTTTCTTTTACCACTCATTTTTAATGTTCTTGGCATTGCCAGAATACCTTTTCTAGCATTCAGCAACATTTTTAGGAATTTTGATTGGAGTTGGAATATAAATGTAAACTTATCATTTGTAGGTATATATATAGTTCTTTGGATTATAATGCCAAAAGCTGTATCGATTAAGCAAAAGCTGGAGATGATGGGCGAAGATGAATACCTAAAATCGATTCGTGCCACTGTTAGTGGTTCAGTAGCTCAAGTAAAAAGTAGAACAGAGTCTGATAACTTAGAGACTAATACTAATTCAAATCAGATTTCCTATAGTGAAGAAAATCCTCAGATTGAGACTTCTAATAATGATAATTTGCATAATAATATGCCACCTCCACCACCAGTTAATCACAATTATAGAGACACCACACAGCATTCATATGAAAGGTCAGGATGCCTAAATGCATTGGTTGTTCTATTGAAAGTAGTGTTTTTTGGAATAGCAGGAGCTGTTGCTGCTAGTTTAATGATCTCTTTATTCGCACTTATCTTCACAGGTACTCACTTTATCCCATTGGAGTCATTATTTGTAAATAGAGGGTATGAACATACTTTATTGTGGCTTACAATCATCTTAAGCCTGGTAGTTCCAATCTTGGGTGTAATTATTTGGATTGTTAGACGAATAATGAAAACTAAGTCACGTCCAATAATAGGATATACTGTGGCGGGGCTATGGTTAGTGGGTATAATTGCAGGACTAACGCTTAGCTATCGAATAACAAAAAAGTTTAGCACTGAAAGAATAGAAGAAACTGACTTTGTACTGGAGCAACCATCCAGCAATAACTTTTATGTTGAAATGTCAAAACATCCTTTTGAATATTACAGATTAACAAACAACTTTTTTAACAAATTTGAGTTTGATGAATTTCCTCTATATGATGAAAATGAAGAGCATCTTCTTTTCAATAGCATCCAAATAAAAAACAAACAAAGTAAAGATTCAATTTTCTATATAAAGACGACATTTAAAACTATGGGTGAGAATAATAAAGCGGCTATGTTAAATATCAAAGGTTTTGACTTTAGGATTCAACAAAACGACTCAATTCTGTATATCCCACAGTTTTTCACAGTTCCAAAATCGCATGGATATAGAAAGCAAAGTATTATTGTTGAGATATATACCCCATCTAATGTAAAAGTGCACTATGACGATAATATAATAGATTATCAAACTACAGTGAATAGAAACTCTAAAAGAAATAGATCTATATCAAGAGAGTATAATAGATACGATAACAATTACAATGAGGACGTTAATCTGAACGATTCAATTAATAATATGGAATTAATAAATACTGATATTGTGCGAGACTCATTATGAGATAAATAAAAGTACAGCTTTTTAAATTTCACTGTGTTTTCTTTAAAGCGATAAGACTCTCTTGAGTATTATCGCTTTTTTTAGATCAGAATAAATCTGTTTTATGTAGATTCAGATTTAATGGTAGTGTCCTATAAAGTGTGTAATTTTTTATTCCTTCCTCTGAATATTGTGTAGCGTAGCGGAACAATATTCAGAGGAAGGAATTTCTTTTCTTTTTAGTTCTTCTACATCTCTAAATGCATATACCGGATAT
>DATERO010000130.1:0-6186 GCA_035271465.1 Dysgonamonadaceae bacterium
TGGTCGCAACGGCGAAAGTCCTGTAGTAGTTATTGCGGCTTTGTCACCAACTGATTGTTTTGACAGCGCATTCTGGGCTTCTAAATTAGCATTAGAACATATGACTCCTGTAGTTCTCTTAACGGATGGATACATTGCCAACGGTTCTTCTTCTTGGAAAATACCAAGCATGAGCGATTATCCTGAGATAAAGCCGAACTATGTGCAGAATTATAACGAAGAGAAAAATTGGACACCTTATGTTCGCAACGAAAAAACAAAAGCAAGATATTGGGCTACTCCAGGAATGCCAAACTACGCTCATCGTGTGGGAGGTCTGGAAAAAGATTATCTTACTGGTGTAATTTCATCTGATGGTGATAATCACCAATTAATGACAGATACGCGTCAAGCAAAAGTTGATAATATTGCAGATTATATCCCTGAACTTGAAGTGATGGGAGATAATGATGCCGAGACATTGATTGTTGGTTGGGGTGGTACATTTGGACATCTTCTAGAAGCATATCGAGATATAAAAGATCAAGGATATAAAATAGCGTTTACGCAATTTAAGTTTATTGCACCATTGCCAAAAAACACTTCTGAAGTATTGAAAAGATACTCACGCATCATCGTGGCTGAACAAAACGCAGGCCAATTTGCAAACTATCTCAACAGCCAAATTAAAGGGCTCAATATTCACAAGTACAATCGTACCACAGGTCAGCCATTTTTGGTGTGGAAATTGGTTGAAGAGTTTATTAATATTTTAGAAGAAGACAAATAACCTATGAAAACAACAAACGATACAGTTTTAAAAGAAGTAAAAGATAATTATACCGCGAAGGATTATAAAAGCGTAAATAGTGTTCGATGGTGTCCAGGGTGTGGTGACCATGCGATATTAAATTCTATTCAGCGAGCTATGGCTGAACTAAACTTAGTGCCAGAAGAAACAGTGATGGTATCAGGTATTGGATGTTCATCGAGACTAACATATTATATGGACACGTATGGAATACATAGTATTCATGGTCGTGCTTTGCCTATAGCAACTGGAGTAAAAGTAGCTAATCCCAATCTGAATGTTTGGGTATCAACTGGTGATGGAGATTCACTTGCAATTGGTGGCAATCATTTTATTCATACCATTCGTAGAAATGTGGACTTAACAGTTGTTCTTTTCAACAACAAAATATATGGATTAACTAAAGGACAATTCTCACCCACTTCTAAGCGAGGTTTTGTTGCAAGATCAGCTCCTTATGGTACAGTGGAAGACCCTTTCAGACCTGCAGAACTTTGCCTAGGTGCCCGAGGAAAGTTTTTCGCAAGAGCTATAGATGTGGATCTTAAAAATCAAACAGAGATATTGGTTGCAGCAGGTAAACATAAAGGAACATCTATTGTAGAAGTATTGCAAAACTGTGTGATTTTTAATCATGGAATACATAGCAAGGTTACTGATAGGTCCTGGAGAGAAGAAAACACCATATTGCTTAAGCATGGTGAGAAAATGATATTTGGTGCAGATAGTAATAAAGGAATTGTGTTGGATGGATGGAATCTGAAAGCAATAACTATTGGTGAGGATGGCTACTCTATTGATGATGTTCTTATTCACGATACAAGCACGGCAGATAACACGATGCATCTAAAACTAGCTCTAATGGGTACAGAAGAAGACAATATGCCAGTTGCCTTAGGTGTTATAAGGGATGTTGAAGCGCCTACTTATGAAAATGAGCAAGCGAAACAAATAGAAATGGTGCAAGCAAAAAACCCTAAACCCACTTTCGAATCGTTTTTATTGAGTTCAAGTGATGTATGGGAAGTTAAGTAGCATAACTAATCATGCAAAACAACCTTACTACATAGAGATGTATAAATTGTGCATCTCTAAGTAGTAAATAATCTTAGAATTGACTATTTTGATTCCCTCCTTCTTTCTATCTCTTGCTCTATTAATAGAAGCTCTCTACTTGACTGACCAGTTACAGAACTGTTTTCCTCTGCGCGTCGTATTAAATAAGGTATCATTGTTTTAACTACCCCATAAGGCACGTATTTCACAACATTATATCCTCGTTCTGCTAAATTATAAGTAAGATGATCACTCATACCATAAAGTTGAGAGAAATAAATGTGAGGGTGATTGTGTGGCAACCCTCGCTCTTCTATTATTGTAGCTAACAACTGTGTGCTTTTTTCATTATGCGTGGCGACCATAAACCAAATTGTCTCGACATTATCGACAAAATAATGAATAATATCATCGAAATCTTTATCAGTGGCTTCTTTGGAAGATTGAATAGGAGATGGATAATTCATTTTTTTCGCACGCTCACGTTCTTTCTCCATGTATGCACCGCGTACTATCTTAAGTCCTAATTTAAATCCCTCATTAATAGCTATTGAATGATGCTGTTTGATTATTGCTACTCTATCATGACGATACATTTGATAGGTGTTTTGAACAATAGCTTTTTCCTTATTGTACTTATGCATCATTTCTAATATTAACTTATCAAGTAAAGGTTGAATCCAAGTTTCTTCCGCATCAATCAGTATTGGCACGTCTAATTCATATCCCATTTTACAAATATTGTCCATCCTTTTCTTAAGTAGTTCATAACTTTTTGTTTCTGCTTGGTTCAGAATCTCATTATTACTTACTTTAGCCATTAAATCAAATGAACCAATACCGCTAACCTTAAATGCACTAAAAGGAGTTTTCTTATTATTATGAGCAAAAGTTATAGTTTGCATTATTTCATTGCATGTTGCATCAAATACTTTCTCACTATTTTCTCCTTCAGCTGCATAATCAAGAATAGTTCCAACATTGCGTTTAGATAATTTGTCAATAAGTTTTGAACTATCGTTAATAGAAAGACCTCCGCAGAAGTGCTTATATATAGTACGTTTCAAGAGCCACTCTATAGGAAAGTGAATATCAAATGCAATAGTCGTCATTTTTTTACCAAATGCAACCCACTTAGAACTATTCATTATTTTAAATAAAAGTCGCATTTCTTGTAAACCTCCATTCGATTTATCTTTAAATGCAACTTCTGTATTATTGAAGTTGATTTGTGATGCATTTTTGTATAGCATATATAAGGGCTTTATAGATTTGCATAAAATTAGAAATAAAAATGTTATGTTGTACATTATATTTAGAACTTAAGCTAAGGAATCAACGTTCTAACCAAATATTCTGAAATAAAAACAAATAGAATAGTAATACGTCAAGCAATTTGAGTGAGATAACATTGCTGATTCTGCAAAATAATTACTACTTTTATATCTAAGAATCAATATTAAAGAAAAAATTGTTTCCAATAATATATAATTATAAGCGTAATTAATTGTATAACACACGGAAAAGCTCAAAAAATTAAACCATTTCAAATAAAATCTCTCTTAAATAATGTTTTATGAATAATGTTTTGTCTCTTTGCAATAAATAAACGATTTGTGTTAAACAATTGAGTCGCTTATTTGTTAAATTGAGAGATAAGAAACGTTCTTTAAAATATTTTTTATAAACAAAGAGGTAAGTAAAATAGAAAAGTATGAAAAAATCAACTATTTGGATGCTTGCCGGTGTGATGATTATAGCATTTGTGGGCTTATTGTTTTTGCAAGTAAAGTATATCCAAATAACATTAGAAAGCAGGAATGAACAATTTGATGAATCTGTAAAAAGAAGTTTATATCAAGTTTCTCGAAACTTAGAATTTGATCAGACACTCCAATATATTGAAGAAGATATAGCTGAATCGGAAACGCAATACTCACAGTATAATAGGCCCCAACAACCTAGCTCTTCAAAATCGATAACAAGAAGTAGGCAGCGTTGGACAAGCACTAACCCTGACGGAAGTGAGCTAATCATTGATTACGATATATCAACAGAGGCTATTGATAGTACTGAAGAACCTCAGCATGGTGTATTCATATCTCCGGGGCATGGTATAAATACTATATCTAAAACATCATATGAGTTACAACAAGCGTTTTCAAAACGATATTTACATGAAAAAGCATTACAAGATGAAGTAATCTTTAAAATTATGTATCGTGCTAGCACAAAACCAATTGAAGAGAGAGTTGATTTTCGTCAATTAAACTCTTATATCCGTTTAGAATTGCTCAACAATGCTGGTTTAAGTGTCCCTTATAGCTTTCAGGTCGTAAATCCAAACAATCGTGTGGTATATTCATCACCTGGTTATCCGAAAGAAAAAGAAAAAGCGATATATACTCAAATATTATTTCCAAACGATCCACCATCAAGGTTAAATTACTTACGAGTATATTTTCCAACAAAAGGTGAGTATGTCTTTAGTGAATTGTCATTTGCAATTCCATCAATGATATTTACGGTCATTCTATTGTTGACATTTACATATACAATAATTACCCTATTCAGACAAAAGCGTTTGTCTGAAATGAAAAATGACTTTATTAATAATATGACTCATGAATTAAAAACTCCTGTGTCTACAATTTCATTAGCCGCACAGATGCTAAAAGATACTTCAATCACCAAGTCTCCTGATGTGTTTAAACACGTTACTGGAGTTATTAACGACGAAACAAAACGTTTAAGTTTTCAAGTGGAGAAAGTATTGCAGATGTCACTTTTCGATAAGCAACGTGCGACTCTGAAAATGAAAGAAAAAGATGCAAATGACTTAATAGTAAGTGTTGCCAACACTCATGAGTTGAAAGTTAAGAAGTATGGTGGCACATTAGATATTGATTTACAAGCAGAAGAATCAACAGTCAAAATAGACGAGATGCACTTCACTAATGTTTTATTTAATTTATTGGACAATGCTTTAAAATATCGCAAAGAAGATGTTCCACTCAAATTGATGATGAGAACATGGAATGAATTTGGAAAATTATATATTTCCATCGAAGATAATGGTATTGGTATTAGAAAAGAATATGTAAAAAAAGTATTCGAGCGATTCTATAGAATCCCTACTGGGAATGTTCACGATGTAAAAGGATTTGGATTAGGATTAGCTTATGTACATAAAATCGTAACTGATCACAAAGGAACTATTCGTGCGGAAAGCGAATTAGGAAAAGGAACAAAATTTATTATTAGTTTACCCTTAATAACACAAAATTGATATGGAAGAAAAATTAAAATTATTTTTATGCGAAGATGACGAGAATCTTGGCATGTTGCTCAGAGAATATCTCCAAGCAAAAGGTTATGAAACCGATCTTTTTCCAGATGGAGAAGCAGGTTTTAGAGGATTCGTAAAAACAAAGTACGACCTGTGTATAATAGATGTAATGATGCCTAAGAAAGATGGCGTTACATTGGTAAAGGAAATCAGAACAATTAATACTGAAATTCCTGTAATCTTTTTAACTGCAAAGAATATGAAAGAAGATATTCTTGAAGGTTTTAAAGCTGGCGCAGACGATTATATTACTAAACCATTCAGCATGGAAGAGCTTGTGCTTCGTATTGAAGCAATCATCCGCAGAGTGAAAGGTAAAAAATCGAAAGAACAACAAGTTTATAAATTTGGTAATATGACTTTTGATACACAAAAGCAAATACTTACCATTGGTGATATACAGACCAAGCTTACGACAAAAGAATCGGAACTGTTAACGCTTCTTTCAGCACACAGCAACGAAATTTTAGAGCGTAACCATGCATTGAAGCAAATATGGGAAGAAGACACCTATTTCAATGCACGAAGCATGGATGTTTACATTACGAAATTACGTAAACTGTTGAGACCTGAACCAAACATTGAAATCATTAATATTCATGGAAAAGGATACAAACTCATTGTACCTACCGAGGATAATAATGAAGAAGAATAAATTGCAAACAAAATTATTTTATCATGCAAAAAGCTGCTTTAAAAGCAGCTTTTTGTTTTTTAAGAGCATTAAATAAATGTGACCAATAAAAGCATCCTCTTTGCCACATATACCTAATGCAAACCGATCTTAATGGTGTATTGCATATAATTATCTGATTCTAACACTCAACATCATAATACTTTTCAATACTCCGCTATCACAAAACAATAGTTTTTGTTACATTTGTAAAAAAAAGAAGATGATACATTCAATGACTGGATATGGTAAAGCAATTGCTGAAATACCTTATAAGAAAATTACAGTTGAAATAAAGTCCCTTAATAGCAAACAATT
>DATERO010000131.1:0-13207 GCA_035271465.1 Dysgonamonadaceae bacterium
CAAAACCTTTTCGTTATTGAAGGCGCAAGAGAATTATCGCTGGCTTTGGCTGGCGATTATTCTATTAAAGAAGTATATGTATGTGAAGAGCTTTTTGCTACATCACGTTATCCAAATGTTTTAGAAGGATTTCCCTCCGAAAGGATCATTCATATCTCAAAACAAGTATTTGAGAAAGTAGCTTATCGCACAACGTCAGATGGACTAGTTGCATTGGCACAACCAAAGTCTCACGCCATTAGTAATCTAGTATTGTCTAATAATCCTTTTATTATTATTATGGAGTCTGTTGAGAAACCTGGCAACTTAGGTGCTATTTTGCGTACTGCAGATGCAGCTGCAGTTGATGCAGTGGTTATTTGTGATCAGCAAACAGATTTGTATAACCCCAATGTAATACGATCTAGTGTGGGCGGACTGTTTACAGTTCAAACTGCTGTTTGTTCAACATATGAAGCAATGAAGTGGCTGAATGAGAATTCAATTAATTCATTTGCTGCCGAATTGGAAGCAGTAGATTTTTATCAGGATATAGACTTTCGTAGTCCGTCAGCTATTGTCATGGGTACAGAAGCTGAAGGGTTAACTAAGACATGGCTCAATTATGTTACGAAGCGTATAAAAATCCCAATGAGAGGGAAGATTGATTCATTGAATGTATCTGTTTCAACAGCAATACTTACATTTGAGGCGATGAGACAGAGAGGATTCTGATTTAGTTTCTTTTCAGAGTAATGCTATAAGTTGGACAAGACGAAAAAAATAATTAAAAAAACACCTATAATAAATAGGTGTTTTTTTAATTATATACGATCATCTAATAAACATGGAGCTGTGATTATTGATTTCTTCCACCTCCTGGATTAAAGTTAGGTCTTGCAGGTTGTGATTCAATCCATTTTGCAAGTTTTTCTTTTCCAATAATTTTCTCTAAATCAGCATTTTGTTTTTCAACTTCTTTTAATCTCGAAGCTCGCATTTCTTCACGTTGTGCATCGGTCATTTGAGTGCCAGCAGTAAATTGCTCTCTAAACTTTTCCATCTGCTCCATGCGCTCTTTGTCTTGCTTTTTTAATAAAACTAACACCTTTGCCTTTTGATCTGCTGTTAGGTCAAGTTGTTTGGTCATCAATTCAGCTCTCTCTTCGGGGGTAGTTCTCACCATTTGTTCGCCGCGTCTATTATTGTCTCCGTTTTGTCGATTGTTATTTTGAGCCGACATAGACATACTCATTGTGAGTAGAAGTGCTGTTACTAATAATAAATTCTTTTTCATTTTTCTCTAAATTTAAATTGATTAATACTGAATGTTTATTTTAAACCTGTCATAGTGACTGTCAAATATATTAAATAGTTTAATGCTATGCAAGTGTTTTTATTTGTATTATGCCTTAATAGTCAGGTAATTGAAGGTGTAGATCTGCTTAATTAGCCCATTCATGGATTCAATCGATAAGTTGGTCTATGAAATGAGGTTATCTGTCTAATTATTAGAAATCAACGAAGTATTTCACTTTAATTTGTCTATTTCGTATCTTTTGAATTACTGAAGGTGTATATAGGGTGTTTTGTAAAGAATGTATATTTTATCAAATATACATTCTGTTGTAATTTATATTCCTTACTTTTGGATTTAAACTACAAATGATAATAGATGAAAACAAGTATAAAGCTAAAAGAGATGCGTTTTTATGCCTTTCATGGTGTGATGCCTCATGAAACGAAAGTAGGGAATCATTATGCTGTGAATATTCATATTGACGCAGATTTATCAAAAGCTTGTCAAAGCGATAACGTAGAAGACACAATTAACTATGCAATTGTTTATGAACTCGTGAAAGTAGAAATGCAAATACCTTCAAAACTATTAGAACATATTGCGATGCGGATTTACAAATCTATCAGTACAAATTTTCCACAAATTTTATTTTTGGAAGTGCGATTATCCAAAAACAATCCACCCATTACAGGAGATGTACAAAGCGCAGAAGTGATTATTTCTCAATAACATTCATTGATGTTTATACACATGTTCTTAGATTGAAATGGTATACTACTCTTTTACTTTTTTGTATCTTTGTATAAATTTTGAGATAAATGGATAAAGATAAATTAGGCAGCGATATTAATTCTGACAACTCTGTATCAATTAATCAATTTGATGCCAACGAACCTATTGCTCAGGAGCGTTTAGTACTTCGAACTGAAAACCTAGTTAAAAAGTATGGTAAGCGGACGGTTGTGAGCCATGTTTCAATAGATGTAAAGCAAGGTGAGATTGTGGGCTTGTTGGGGCCCAATGGTGCAGGAAAAACTACTACATTTTATATGGCAGTGGGATTGATTGTACCCAACGAAGGTCAAATATTTTTAGGTAGCCAAAATATTACAAAATTTCCTGTCTACAAACGTGCTCAACATGGAATTGGATATTTAGCTCAAGAAGCATCTATCTTTAGAAAAATGACAGTTGAAGATAACATACTCTCAGTGCTTGAAATGACAAATAAAAGTCGTGATGAGCAACACGAAAAGATGGAAAGTTTGATTGATGAGTTTGGACTACAAAAGGTTCGGAAAAATAATGGCGATCAACTGTCTGGTGGAGAAAGACGAAGGGCAGAAATTGCAAGATGCTTGGCAATAGACCCTAAATTTATTATGCTGGATGAACCTTTTGCTGGTGTAGACCCTATTGCAGTACAAGACATTCAATCCATTGTGGCACAATTGAAATATAGAAACATTGGCATTCTGATTACCGACCATAATGTAAATGAAACATTAAGTATTACCGATAGAGCTTATTTACTTTTCGAAGGAAAGGTGTTGTTTCAAGGCACTGCACAAGAATTGGCTGATAACGAAGTAGTACGTGAAAAGTACCTTGGAAAAGATTTTGAGTTGAAACGAAAAACTTTTGAATATTAAAAAATATGGCTCGATTGCTCGCTATTGATTATGGAAGAAAACGAACTGGTATTGCTGTAAGCGACACTTTGCAAATTATAGCTAATGGACTTACTACAGTACCATCGCATACAACTATTGCTTTCTTGAAAGATTATGTTGCAAAGGAACCTGTTGAGCGAATTATCATTGGCATGCCTCGACAGATGAATTATGAAGAATCAGAAAGTATGCAATATATCAAGCCTTTTGTGAAAAAACTACAGAAAGAACTTCCCACAATACCCGTTGAATACTTTGATGAACGCTTCACTTCAAAAATGGCTTTCCAAACTATGATAGATGGAGGAGTAAAGAAAAAGAAGCGCCAAAATAAAGCATTGGTTGATGAAATTAGTGCTACAATCATTTTGCAGGGCTTCATGGAAAGCCAACGAATGAAAACCCAATAACTAAAACAAAAAGAGAAAAAATAATTATCAATTTATGATTTTACCTATATACATATACGGACACCCTATTCTTAGAAAAGAAGCAAAGGATATTGATGCTTCTTATCCTAACCTTAAAGAGCTAATTGACAACATGTTTGAAACCATGTACAATGCTGATGGTGTAGGTTTAGCAGCACCACAAATTGGATTGGACGATCGTATCTTTATTATTGATTTATCACCATTAGCCGACGAGGAAAATCCTGAATATAAGGATTTAAAAAAAGTATTTATAAACGCACATATTATTAGTCGTTCGGGTGATATTGAATCGACTGATGAGGGTTGTTTGAGTATTCCTGGTATTAATGAAAGTGTACCACGTGAAGATGAAATTGAAATTGAGTACCTTGACGAGAACTTAATTCCACATAGAGAAACATTTGCTGGTTTTACTGCCCGTGTTATTCAACACGAATATGATCATATAGATGGAATCTTATTCGTTGACAGAATTTCAGCTATTCGTAAAAGATTAATTAAAGCGAAGCTTACTAATTTGAGTAAAGGGAAGACAAATTGTCATTATAGAGTCAGAACAGCTTAGTTTTATCTTGAAACAAAAAAACAGATGCACTATTTTATAATATAGGCTCACTCTTTTTTATAAAAAGAAATTTAAAGATGCAGTTCGTTTAGTGCCAAGTCATTACTCCAATAAAAAAGATTTACGCTATAATTGTATTGAAAAAAGCTAAAAGCATTTTTAATTTATAGCTATGTTACTTTTAGTAGATTTAAATTTTATTCCTGTTTTATTTTAAACACAGTAAATGAATACGATGGCAATGTTATTCTATCTGATTTCTCTAAACTCACCTTTGATTCTATAGGATGCGTTCTGCTATCATCAGGTCTGCCTGTTAAAACAGTTTTCACCACATTATCTCTCTTTAGATTTAAATTATCAATGTTGAGTTTGGCATTCACTTCCACAGGAAGTAAATTGACCATTTTAATGATAACTTCGTTCGTTTTGTTATTACGAACAATAGAAGAAGCTATTCTTTTTCTTACTTTTTCATTACTATTATCTATGTCAAGAAAGGTATCAATATATTCATTACCATCATTTTGACCAAATAACTGTTGAACATAATATCCAACGGTTGGTTTTACTTCTGTGTTGTTAAAATAGATCAAGTTAGGATTCCATTGAGTGAATTTTTCCTTTGCAAACAGAGGTGCATATGAAGTTAGTTCTACAATATCTCCATTTCGTTCGCATGCTATAAGATGAAGCGCTTCAGCTAAAGCTGTTTCAATATTGTTTGGACGACCTGGTAAATGAGCTGCATATTCTCCTAAATATACTTTTGCTTTATTCCTATCATACTTGTCATAAAAGTCTTGGTTGTAAATATACCAGCCTGGTGATTGATAGTAGTGTTCATCTACCATTGAAACTCCTGTTTCTGTTGCAAACTCCCAACCACGATCATAATCAGAACCTTCTGAAAACGGACCGGCAGTGCCAATAACAGTTATTTCTGGATAGTTTTCTTTTAATGCTTCAAATATCATTTTGAATCGTTCTTCAAAAACGTCGGAAATTAAGTCTTCGTTTCCTATACCAATATATTTTAAATTAAATGGTTCTGGATGACCTGCATCGGCACGCATTTTAGCCCACTCATTTGTTTTAGGGTCGCCATTAGCCCATTCCACTAAGTCAAAAATGTCTTGAATATATGCGTCCATTTCACTCATAGGGATACCGCCTTGTTGACCTCCAATTGCACAGTCATGACGCGAAGAGTTTTGGCATGGAACACCCGCAGCTACTATTGGTATAGCTAAAGCTCCTATATCTTCGCAAAAAAGAAAATATTCAAAATAGCCTAATCCAACAGATTGATGATATCCCCATAAATTACTTTGGGGGATTCTTGCCTCTAACGCTCCAATTGTATTTTTCCAATTATAAATATTATCGATACCATTTCCATGAGCTACACACCCGCCTGGGAAACGAACAAATTTAGGATTCATGTCTGCTAATACTTGGGCTAAATCTTTGCGAAGCCCGTTCTTTCGATTGTTAAAAGTGTTTTGTGGAAAAAGAGAAATCATATCCAACGCAATTTTTCCTTTAGATTGAGGCGAAATTTCAATTCTGGCGTTATTTGCATCTGTTTTAGAAGTTATTACTGCATTGTGCTTTTTCCAGTTATCTGATAGCTTTGTAATAGTTGTCTCACCACAAACTCTTCCATCTTCATCAATTAAGCGCACTTTAATAGATTGATTATTCCCTTCTATTGTACGTGCAAATAATGAGAAATCATATTTTTCATTTTCTCTTAAAACGATTCCATCAAATCCTTCATTTTCTAGTTTAGCACCCACTTTATTTATTGAAAGAACAGCATAGTGAGGATTGTTTTTATGAATAGGATGGTTTGTTTCTATTTCAAAGCTTGCATCTTCTCCATTAAAATTCCAGAAAGATTTTGAATTCCATTCATTCCTATCTTTAGATGAATATTCAAACCCTCGGTTTTGAATTAACTCAGCATAAATACCCCCATCAGCAGCATAGTTTATATCTTCAAAGAATATTCCCAAAAACTTATCACTAATTTCTTTAGTATTAGCAATGTCGATTGTTAGGTTTGCATCAACAGATTTTAGATTAACGAAACGAACTTCGTCCTCTTTAGTTGTCTCAGAGAAAAGCTGGTTGCGATAGTTTGTCCATGCAACATTTTTCTCTAAGCCTTCAATTACATCCCAGGCAACTAAATGTATTGTTCCAGTTTCTTTTTTATTTCCTATCAATACTGTTTCACGTTGATTGATACGATCTGATTTGGGTATTCGCTTTGGCTGAGTGTAATTTGTGAAGTCAGAAGTGGTCATCGCATAGAAGATAGTATCTTGGTCATTCGAGCTTGCCCATGAAACGGTGTATATTCCATTATCAAACGAAAGTTCTGTTAGTAAACAGTTTTTGTCTTCCGCAATTATAGGATAAGATTGAGGGTGCCATTTAATCAGATCTTTTGAATAGGTATACGCAAAAGCTCCATCACGTTCGTTTAATGTCCAGGTAGCACGCCATATTCCATTATCATCTTGATAAACTACGGGAGATAGCATCCTTTTTTCAGATCCCCAACTACTGTAGTCTGATTTTAAAAATGAAAATTCATTACCAATTGAATGCCAGTTCTTCTTATCTGTGCTCCATGCATAATGTAATCCATCATGATTTTGGTTCTTTTCTGTAGCGTAAATAAAGATAAATGCTGAGTCTGGTTCATTACTATAAATTCTTTTATTTGTAAATACTAAAAAAAAGAGAAATATAAGAAGAGTAGATTTATTTTTCATGTGTGATAGATGGTATTTTGTTTATTTATTGAGATGAACTTTATCATCATTTTTAAATCTTTCCGATTAATTATAAGTACCCTCGTTGTATAATGTTAGTAGTTTTTCATTCTGCAAAGTGGCCTAATTATTTCTTAACACTACAAAGATAAAGTAATTACTTTTAGTAAAAAATATTATTTGGTTTAAAAGAATTGAGTTATTTTCCTTTTACAATTGATTTAAGATTGTTTCCTATTGTGTTTTATCCTACTTTTGATAAAGTATTATTTTAATTGATAAACTCATGGAAAAGTATTTCGCAATTGATTTTTGGAAACAATTTATAGGCATCTCTACCCGTTGGTTAATGACCGACCTACCCGCTATTCTGTTTTTAATTTTACTGCTTGTCGTTGTTTTAAAGGTTACTGCATCTTTGATTAAGAGACTTAACAAAGTTTTGATAAAACGCATTGCTTACCGAACTGATGAGCCAAATATTGAAGTTGAAAAACGGCTTAATACATTAATGGGAATTCTACGCAAAACTACACGCATTGTTATATGGTCAATCTTTGGAATGATTTTTTTAGAAAAAATCAACATCAATATTGTGCCGATTTTAACCGGAGCAGGTATTGTTGGATTGGCTGTTGGGTTTGGAGCACAAGAGTTGGTTCGAGATTTTATTTCGGGATTTTTTATTCTTTTAGAAGATGGAATTCGAACGGGTGATGTAGTTACATTGAATGGAACAAGCGGAAAAGTAGAAAGAATTGAATTGCGAACCATTACTCTTCGTGATTCATCGGGGGTAGTTCATATTTTTCAGAATGGTAAAATAAATACTATTTCTAATATGACTAAAGGATGGTCTGCCATGGTGTTTAATATAGGAGTTGCTTACAAAGAAGATTTGACGAAAGTAATGCAACTTATGAAGCAGGTGGGTGATAGTATGTATGCTGAGGAGCAATATAAGTCACTTATGTTGGATACAATGGAGGTTTCAGGACTTAATAACTTTGGTGATAGTGCATTGGAAATAAGAGGTCGAATCAGAACAAAACCTGGTCAGCAATGGGGGATAGGTCGCGAATATCGCAAGCGCTTGAAAGAGGCTTTTGATGAGCATAACATTGAAATTCCATTCCCACATCAAACAGTTTATTGGGGCGAAAATTTAAATCCACTAAAATTATCTATTGAAGGAGATAAAAAAAGTATTGTTTGATTACATGATGTTGCATGCATGTATAATAAATTATTAGAGGGTTCATACAAGTTAATGTGTCCTTTAAACTATTTCGGCGAATAGATTTCTATTTTTTTCTACAAACTCAGCTATAATTTTAGTTTCTTCTTTTTGAATTGCATAGAATTGTTCTTCCAACTCATCGAAAACTTCAAAATCAACATACATCGCAGTAAATTCTTCATCTGTTGTTTCACGTTCTAACTCGGCTCGGTTGGCATCATATATCTCTTTTGCTTTGTATATAATTTTTGCAGTTTTCTCAGCGCCAAATATCTTGAGTGCTTTGGCTGTGGGATTATCGAAGATATAGCCTCCATATCCATTTTGAATGAGTTGTACAAAGCCACCGTGACCAACTTCTTCGTGGATAAACCAAAAGGATAGCAGAGCATGTTGATAACCATCAAGCATCCCCATGTTATTTGCATTTAAATCGTTATCAACATGTGCTAAATAAGCGTTAGTATATAAATTGATGTAATCAATATCGTTTTTTAACAAAGCGTCGGAAATTTGTTTTTCAGAAAGTTGTATCATAGCTGTACTTATCTATTGAATTTTTTTAAAAAACAAATATAGGACATTTCCGATGATTAAAGCTTTATCGAATTGGTGTTATTTGTTTCAATCAAAAAATCGTTATCTTTACAAAGTAAACAAATCTTTTAAAACAAATTTTTATCTATGGCTATAATAAAACCTTTCCGCGGTTTGCGTCCACCTCATAACCTTGTATCACAGGTTGCTTCACGTCCTTATGATGTATTAAACTCAGAGGAAGCTCGTGCAGAAACAGCTGGAAATGAAAAATCATTATATCGCATTATAAAACCTGAAATTGATTTTCCGAAAGGAAAAGATGAGCACGACGATGATGTATACCAGAAGGCCGTTCAGAACTTTAAAATGTTTCAAGACAAAGGGTGGCTAGTACAAGATGAGCAAGAGATATATTATGTGTATGCTCAAACCATGAATGGGAAAACTCAATATGGATTGGTAGTTTGTGCTCATGTTGAAGACTATATGACTGAGAAGATTAAGAAACATGAGTTAACACGACGAGACAAAGAGGAAGACCGAATGAAACATGTGCGTGTTAATAATGCAAACATAGAGCCTGTATTTTACTCTTATCCAGAGAACACTGAAATAAATAATATTGTTGATAATGTTATCAAACAGAAAGCAGAATACGATTTTGTTTCGGATGATGGGGTAGGGCATCATTTTTGGTTAGTATCAAATGAAAATGACATAAAAAGAATTACGGAAATATTTGCAACTTTTCCAGCAATGTACATTGCCGATGGGCATCATCGTTCTGCAGCCGCAGCGTTGGTTGGAGCAGAAAAAGCTGCGCAAAATCCCAATCATACAGGAGATGAAGAGTACAATTACTTTATGGCGGTTTGTTTTCCAGATAATCAGTTAACAATTATCGATTACAATCGTGTGGTGAAAGATCTGAATGGATTATCACCGGATGAAGTTTTAGAAAAACTAAAAAAGAACTTTGAGGTTGAGGCAACTGGTTCAGAAATTATGAAACCGAATGCTTTGCATAATTTTTCAATATATATGGACGGAAAAGGCTATAACCTTACAGCTAAGCCAGGGACTTATGATGATAATGATCCAATTGACCAATTGGATGTTACCATTACATCAAATCTTATTTTGGATGAGATATTAGGGATCAAAGATCTTAGAACCGACAACCGTATTGATTTTGTAGGAGGTATTCGTGGTTTGAACGAACTGAAAAAACGTGTTGACAGCGGAGAGATGGCTTTTGCATTGGCACTCTATCCTGTTTCAATGAAGCAGTTGATGACCATTGCAGACACAGGCAATATAATGCCTCCTAAAACTACCTGGTTTGAGCCAAAGCTGCGTTCTGGCTTAGTGATTCACAAGTTAGATTAACCTCAATGAGTCTCTTTTTGTAATACAAGTATGATAACAACGGATAAGATAAGGATTCAAGTTGATGAGCTATTCCCTGAGATTGCTCAACATTATCGTTATTTGCATCAACATCCTGAATTATCATATCACGAAAAGAATACAAGCCAATATATCGCTCGATTTTTAGAGGAAGAGGCAATTGTATATCGCAACAATATAGGTGGATATGGATTATTAGCACATATCAAAGGTGAAGCATTTAATTCTGATAGGGTAATTGCTTTTTGTGCCGATATGGATGCATTGCCGATTCAAGAAGAAAATGACGTTTCTTACAAATCGATAAACAAGAAAGTGATGCATGCTTGCGGTCATGATGCACAAGTTGCATCCTTGATGGGAGCAGCAAAGCTGTTAAATTTGAATAGGAATAATTTCGGAGGAACTGCGTTATTCGTCTTTCAACCTGCCGAAGAGCAATCTCCTGGAGGTGCCAGTTTGATGTTAAAAGACGGAGTCTTTAGAGATTTCGAACCCGAATTGATAATTAAGCAACATGCTTATATTGATTTGCCAGCAGGGAAAGTTGGATTTCAGCATGGCGTCATAATGGCTTCGGCTGATGAGGTACATATAAAGGTAAAAGGTCAAGGCGGACACGGAGCGCTACCTCATGAGCTTAATGATACCGTGCTTGCTGCATCCAATATCATTGTTGCTATGCAACAAATAGTGAGCCGACGACGCAATCCTTTTAGTCCAATGTCTTTATCTTTTGGTAAGTTTATTGCAGACGGTGCGACAAATGTAATTCCCGATGAGGTGATTCTTGCAGGCTCATTACGATGTATGAATGAAGATGAACGAGCAAAAATGCTCACCTTAATTCCACAAATAGCTAACTCTACTGCTGCAGCTTATGGATGTATTTGCGAAGTGACAATTCCAGAAGGATATCCTTGCACAATTAGCAGTAAAAAAGTAACTGAAGAAGTGAAAAGTATAGCGTTAGATTTACTGGGGAGAGATAACGTTAAAGAATTTCCTAAACGAATGACTGCAGATGATTTCGGGTTTTTTACAAAGAAATACAGTAGCTGTTATTATCGTTTTGGTGTATCAGGAAAAGATGCTCCGGGAAAACTTCACACATCTACTTTTCTTATTGATGAGGAGTCATTAAGACCTGCCTCGGGATTATTTGCCATTTCTGCTTTGAGAATGTTAGAAAAATGATGTTAAATCTTATGATTGTACTATTTAACTCAATAAAAACATTATTTTTGTAGTAGAGTCTTCTTTGTTGAACATTTTTTAAAACCAAAGTAAATGAGTAACCATGAATTAGATGAATTAGATGGAAAAATTCTAAAACTAATTGTTAACAACGCACGTATACCATTTTTAGAAGTCGCACGAGAGTGCAATGTGTCGGGCGCGGCAATCCATCAACGTGTCCAAAAACTAACAAAAGCTGGTATTTTAAAAGGATCAGAATTCATTGTAGATGTAGAAAAAATTGGGTATTCTACATGTGCTTACATTGGCTTGTTTTTATCTCAAGCAGATAGTTACAATGAAATTGTAGCGGCACTTCAGAAAGTACCACAGGTTGTTGAGTGCTATTATACGACTGGTAAATATGATTTGCTTATTAAAGTTTATGCTGAGAATAACCAAAAACTTCTGCAATTTATTCAGGAAAAAATAATGCCTTTAGGTCTTGCTCGAACAGAGACATTGGTATGTTTAAAAGAATCAATAAAGAGAAAATTGCCTATACCTTCCCGTTGACAAATAATAGTCTTTTAAGAAAATGCTAATTTTAAGGAGTCTGAAGATGATAATTTCTTTTGACTCCTTTTCTTTTTTTTGATGCCTTTTATTACCTGTAATTTCATTAGATATACTATCTGTATATTTGATAAAGCGGACATTAAACTGTTAAGTTATGGTGCGTTGGAATTACTAGTGAATTTCCAAAAGAACTTTTTAATAGTCCGGAACTCCCTATTTTTGAGTGTAGAGGATTTCTTCTCCACCTATATCTAGATTGTCTGATATTTCATGAGGTTTTGTTACTGCAAGAAACATTCCTTGTTTATCAAATTTGATTGGAGGAGTGAATTTTAACTCTCGTAATTTTGTAATTACAACTTGTGCTACACCTTTTTCTATTATGTCTAAGCGATCGGCTGCAGCGTAGGATAGGTCAATTTCACGCCCTTTAATAAAAGGGCCTCTATCGGTTACAGTTACAATTACAAAGCTGTTGTTTTCGGGATTTTGCACCTTTAGACGAGTGCCAAATGGAAGAGTTTTATGAGCGCATGTTAGACTGTCGCTTCTATATTTAACTCCACTGGAAGTTAAACGGCCTTCGAATTTCTGGTGATAATAAGATGCTTTGACCTTTTTTTGGGCGAAAGCCAATGAGCTCATTAAAATAAAAAAAGAAACAAAATATAGTCTCATAATTAATTGTTTAAGAACGATTTTGTGTTCGCTCTTTTTTATTGAGGCGCAAATTAACACAAAAACGGTCAGCAAAAAAAACGATGTACTGCTCATTTCCAATACATTATTCATTTTTACTAGTTACTAACAACTACCTTAAACAAGAAAAGATCGAAATTGTTTTCGATCTTTTCTTAGTTGCGGAGATAGGACTTGAACCTATGACCTTTGGGTTATGAGCCCAACGAGCTACCAACTGCTCCACTCCGCGATATGTTTTCTCTTATTTTGAGAGTGCAAAGATAGTAATACGATTTGAGACTTCCAAATATAATTGGGGTTAATCTAATAATACTTGAAATCATGAATGTTTTCGATGCTATGTAGTATTGTTCAACTAAAAGAATAAGTTGCTTGTTTTAATACTGTAGTATGGGGGTTAATATAAATATAGTGATTCACCGCATTATAATTATTCTTACTAAAAATTAAAGTCTTGTTTACACATAAACATAATCTAGTCAGCATTGTTGACTCAACTAAAGATTGTCTTCAAAATAGGTTAGACTTTATCAAAGGTTTTTTTTTGATACAACTTAGCCCAATACATTTTTATTATACTATAATTAAGTATCCATCATGCATTTCAAAACCAAAGTTGGTCGTTTAATGTTTACTTTCCTTATTTGTAGTCAATCTAAATAGAAAAAATTGCAGTTCAAATAAAAATAAATAACTATGAACAAGATATTAAAATATGGCTTTCTATTGAGCCTCATTTCTTTTTTTATAGCTTGTGGAGGTTCCTCAAGTTCTGATGAAGTTGTCAACGTATACACACACCGTCATTATAAAGCTG
>DATERO010000132.1:0-7980 GCA_035271465.1 Dysgonamonadaceae bacterium
TTGCAAAAATGAGAGTGAAGCAAAAATATTTATCAAACAAACTTAAGATAAAATAGTTAGGAAAACCTTAGTAATAGAGATTACCTATACTCCACAAACCTTATAACCTTATTATTATTTGTGCTTGTGAAAGTTAGGAGAAAATATTACGGTTACACCTATAGTTTTGCTTGTATTTGTTAATCTAAACACATAGTTTTATGTGTGATTCCCTACTAAACCTCACACCTCGTTTTACTCAGCCAATGTAAAGTCCAATTGTTTACGTTCTAAATTGGCACGCACAACATTTACATTAATGGTTTGCCCTAATCGGTACTCACGCTTGGTGCGTCTTCCAATCAGACGGTAGTTTTTCTCATCGAGTTCATAAAAGTCATCGTCTAATTCGCGAATAGGTATCAAGCCTTCGCATTTATTCGATTTAATCTCAACATACAACCCCCACTCGACTACTCCAGAAATAACTCCTTCGAATACCTGCCCTATTTTATCAGACATAAACTCTACTTGTTTATATTTAATAGAGTCTCTTTCTGCTTTTGTGGCAATTAGCTCCATATCAGAACAATGTTTTGAAAGCTCCTCTAATTCATCCATATCGGCACTCTTCTTTCCATTGTTTATATAATCATTCAGTAAACGATGGACCATCATATCGGGATAGCGACGAATGGGTGATGTGAAATGGGTGTAGTATTCAAAAGCCAACCCGTAGTGACCAACATTTCTGGTGGTGTAAACGGCCTTAGCCATAGTTTTGATGGCAATTGTTTCCACCAAATTCTCTTCGGGTTTGTTTTGCACAGAATCTAACAAGGCGTTGATACTTTGTGCAACCTGCTTATTGCTTCCCTGTGTTCTTATTTTGTGGCCGAAACGCATGATAAATGTATTGAGCGTTTCCAGTTTTTCGGGGTCGGGCAAATCGTGAACTCTATATACGAATGTTTTTGCTTTTTTATTCCCTGGCACTTTCCCTATATCTTCAGCAACTGTACGATTGGCTAACAACATAAACTCTTCGATAAGGTGATTGGCTTCTTTAGACTCCACAAAGTAAACCCCAAGAGGTTTACCCTTTTCATCCAAGTTGAAGCGAACCTCGTATCGTTCGAAGTTAATTGCTCCATTAGAAAATCGGCGCTCGCGCAATTGTTTTGCCAACTTGTCCATAATAAGCACCTCTTTACTGTAATCACCTTTTTCAGTTTCTATTAATGCTTGCGCTTCTTCATAAGCCAAACGAACATCTGAGTTGATAACAGTTTTTGTAATTCGGTGATTAAGCACATGACCTTTGTCGTTCATCTCAAAGATTACCGAAAAACAAAGCTTCTCTTCATTGGGACGCAAAGAACACAATTGATTGCTCAATCGCTCGGGCAACATAGGGATGGTTCTATCTACTAAGTAAATAGAAGTTGCTCTTTCTCTAGCTTCCGTGTCTATAATATCATCGGGCTTTACATAGTGAGTCACATCAGCAATATGAACTCCTATTTCCCAAGTTGTAGGTGTAAGTTGCTTTATTGACAGAGCATCGTCGAAGTCTTTTGCATCGGCAGGGTCAATAGTCATTGTGAATGTATCGCGCATATCTTCACGCTTCGCAATTTCACCTGGTGTGATGCCTGCTGATATTTTTTCAGCTGCCTCCTCTACATTTTTTGGGTAGATGTAGGGCAAATTATATTGAGCCAAAATGGCGTGCATTTCTGTAGTATTATCACCAGCCACACCCAATATATCTATGACTTTTCCGATTGGATTATTTGCTTTTGCCGGCCACTCCACTATTTCTACTATGGCTTTGTCCCCTGACTTACCTCCCTTGAGGTGTTCTTTTGGGATAAAGATATCATTGGCAAGTATCCGACTGTCCAACACTAAGAATGCAAAGTTAGCTTGGACTTCTAATGTACCAATAAATCGGGCTTCAGCTCTTTCCAGTATTTCAATTACTTCGCCTTCTGCTTCGATACGTTTACGCTTTGCGAATAATTGAATGCGTACAATGTCCCCATTCATAGCATTCTTGGAGTTTCGCTCGGGTACATAAACAATATTACCTTCGTCATTGGGAACAAAGAAGTTTTTACCGTTACTGCGACGTTCAAATCTTCCCTCAAGAATGGGTTTGCGGTTGTTGGTTTTATATTTACCTCGTGAAGTTTCCAGTATTAATTCGTCATCGCGCAGTTTGTCTAAAACATCTCGCAAAGTAGTTCTGCGCTCTTCAGATGAAACATCTAAAGCTGCCGATATTTGTTTGTAGTTATATTGTTTTTCCGAATTATCGTTCAAGAACTGAATAATAGCCGAAGCTAATTCTTTTTTCTTGCGTTTACGTTCTGGTTGGTCTTTCTTCATCTTTTTTCTCATAAGGTTATGTTTCTAATTTCATTCAACTGCAAAGTAACAAAAATTAATCAATCTGCGTACAATTATCCGTTGAACATCTAATCCTTAAAAACACACTTGATGTTCTATTGTTCATTTCATTTTACACACCTTGTAAGGTGTTATAGAGAGACACTGCATTTCTATTTTAAACAAAAATGAACCCCGTTTACACATTAAATGATTAATTTTGGCGTAAAGTATATAATTAAGAAGTTAGATGAAAAAGAAAATTCTCATTACAGGTGCAAGTGGATTTATTGGTAGCGCCATTGTTAGAAAAGCACTTGAACATGGATATGAAACATGGGCTGGCATCCGCTCCAGTAGCAGTAGAGATATGTTGCAGGATAATCGGATTAATTTTATTGACTTAAACTATACTGACAAAGACAAATTAACCAAACAGCTACAATCACTCTCCGATGAGCATGGCAAGTTTGATGCGATTGTTCATGTTGCAGGATTAACTAAAGCGATTCGGAAAAGTGAATTTGATAAAATAAACTTTCAATACACAAAAAACTTTGTTGAGGCACTTATAGAAGCTGATGCTGTGCCAAAATCTTTCGTTTTCATGAGCACTTTGGGTGCAATAGGTGTTGGCGATGAAGTAAACTATTTACCGATGGAGTGCAACAGAACGCCAAATCCAAATACAGCTTATGGGAAAAGCAAATTGTTGGCTGAGAACTTCTTGAAAAGCATCCCCAACTTCCCATACATCATACTTCGCCCAACAGGTGTGTATGGGCCAAATGACAAAGATTATTTGATTCTGATAAAAGCTGTCAATAAAGGAATAAACGTTGGAGCTGGATTCAAAAAGCAAATACTTTCTTTTATTTATATAGATGATTTAGTTGATATTGTTTACTCATGCATTGAAAAGAACGTATCACAGAAAGAATACTATGTTTCTGATGGACGTGGTTATACAGATGACGAGTTCAATAAAATTGTACAGCAAGCATTGCAAAAGAAAAGAGTTTTACGATTAAAAATTCCTCTATTCATCGTTAAGGCTGCAGCTTATGTGAGTGAAAAAGTTGGAGAGTTATTGAATAAACCCCTTACATTTAATACGGATAAGTATAAGATAATGAAACAACGCAACTGGATGTGTGATATAAGTCCATTGGAAAAAGACATCGACTTCAAACCCAACTATTATCTAAAAGAGGGGGTGGAGGAAACTGTTGCGTGGTACAAAAAAAAGGGTTGGCTGTAGCTTTAAAATAATTGGCAAAACATCTTTTATTTAAAACATTTCTGTTTTACGTTTTAAATTTAGTATTTTTGCCATTCTAAAACATTGAAAATGAAGATAGCAATTATAGGTTACGGAAAAATGGGTCACGAGATAGAGAAAATATGTCGTGAACGAGGTCATGAAATAGTTTGTATAATCGATGAAGGTGATGGAGATAAGTTCGACTCATCAGAATTTAAAAGTGCTGAAGTAGCCATAGAGTTTTCTTCACCAAAAAGTGCTTTAGATAATTATAGACGAGCCTTTGCGTCAAATGTTCCCGTAGTTTCGGGTACAACAGGATGGCTGGACAACATAGACGAAGTGAAGCAAGCATGTGAAAAAGAAGGTCAAACTTTCTTTTACGCCTCTAACTTCAGCGTTGGTGTGAATATCTTGTTTGCTGTAAATGAATATTTGGCTAAGATAATGAATGACTTCCCCGAATATAATGTAACTATTGATGAAACACATCATATCCACAAATTGGACGCTCCGAGTGGCACAGCGTTGACGCTTGCAGAAGGAGTGATGGATTCTGTAGATAGAAAGAAACAGTGGAAACTGGATGAGCAATCTAAAGAGGATGATTTATGCATCAACTCTTATCGTAAAGATGAGGTGCCAGGCATTCATACTGTAAAATATGAATCAAATGTAGATTCAATACAAATTACACATGATGCAAAAAGCCGCAAAGGGTTTGCACTTGGCGCAGTTGTAGCTGCAGAGTTTACAGCAAATAAAAAAGGTTTTTTGGGAATGAAAGACTTGCTCCCATTTTAATGGGATCTTTCCAGTTTTCTTTCGAACACGGAATAGATAAAATATCCAATTAATATCAACGGGTTTTTAGTTTACAACTATGACATTAAAAGAACGTATTTCTAACACAACACGCCGTCAGTGGATATGGTTTATTGCAACCGCAACTGCATGGCTTTTATTTTCAATTTGGGCTGGCAACTTATGGCTCACTTTGTTTATATTTTTGCTTTTTGATATCTATGTAACAAAGTTTGTACCATGGACATTTTGGAAGAAGACAAAGAACCCTGTTTTACGAAAAGTAATGGAATGGGTTGATGCAATTGCTTTTGCATTGATTGCAGTTTATTTCATCAACACTTTCTTTTTTCAAAACTATCAAATACCAACATCCTCGCTAGAAAAATCATTGTTAGTGGGTGATTTCTTATTTGTAAGCAAATTAAGTTATGGCGCACGCGCTCCCATTACTCCCCTTTCTTTTCCACTTGCTCAACACACAATGCCTGTTGTGGGTGGGAAGTCATATATAGAGAAACCTCAATGGAAATATAGACGACTAAAAGGATTTGGGAACGTAAAAAGAAACGACATTGTGGTATTCAACTTCCCAACAGGTGATACAGTAGCAACTAATATGGAAGCAGTAGACTTCTATGTGCTTTCCGCATATAATTCAAATGGAAGTGCTGGAGTGAGATCGGATAAAAGACAATATGGAGAGATCGTTTATCGTCCAGTTGATAGAAGAGAGAACTACGTGAAACGTGCCATTGGTCTGCCTGGTGAAACTATAGAGTTGAGGAATGACTCAGTATATATAGACGGTACATTTGAGCCAAACCCTAAATTATCACAACACAATTATCTCATACAAACCGATGGTACAGATATTTCACCCAAAGTATTTTCGGAAATGGGTATAAACATTGCTGATTATGCTGAGCCCGAATTGATGGGACAAACAAAAATGCAAGACTTATCAAATGTCGACAGCATGAGTATGGCAAGGCTGGGACTGAAAGATGTGAACGGTAATAAAGGAAAGCTATATTATAGTATCCCCATGACCGATGAAATGGTAAAACAGATGGAAGCAAAACCATTTGTATGGGGCGTTATTAAAGAAAAAGAAACGCCAGGTTCAAGGTTATATTACCCACTCGACTATCAACAAAATTGGACAGATGCTACATTTGGTCCTCTTTGGATACCAAAAAAAGGAAGTACAATCAATTTCGATACAGACACTGAATATAAAGTTGCAGCTTACAAGCGCTGTATAAAAAATTACGAAGGGAATGACTTCGATTATCGCGAAGGAAAAGTATATATAAATGGAAAAGAAGCCAATTCATATACTTTCACGATGGATTACTATTTTATGATGGGTGACAATCGTCATAACTCTCTTGATTCTCGTGTATGGGGATTTGTTCCTGAAGATCATGTGGTAGGTAAACCATTATTAATATGGTTATCACTAGAGAAAGACAAAGGATGGCTGAATGGAAAAATACGATGGAATAGACTTTTCAGAAGTGCTAAGAGGTAATGCAAAACGTTCTTTTATCATCACTCTATCTAGCACCCGTTCAATACTACAGCAAACTCTTTCGTGCAGAAAGAGCAATTATTGAAATTCACGATAATTATCATAAGCAATCTTATCGCAATCGTTGTATTATTGCCGCCGCCAATGGTGCTATGCACCTAAGCATTCCGATAGAGAAACCTAACGTACAGAAGTGCAAGATGAAAGACATCAGAATTGCGGAGCACGGAAAATGGCAGCATTTACACTGGAATGCAATTATATCTGCATATAACTCATCTCCTTTCTTTGACTATTACAAAGATGACTTTGCTCATTTCTATGAGAATAAAATCACATTCCTCTTCGATTTGAATGAACAGCTACGAATACTCATTTGCAATCTTCTAAGTATTGATACACCCATAACATATTCAACAGAGTTTATAAAAGACATTTCTGGAAACTCACAGGATTACAGAGATTCGATTCACCCAAAAAAAGATTGGCGAAAAGTAGGTTTGAATTTTGAAACTAAACCATACTATCAAGTTTTCGCAGAAAGAAATGGTTTTATTACCAATGCAAGTATTATAGACCTATTATTTAATATGGGAAACGAATCTCGGCTTTATTTATAATATCCACCTTAGCTTCTCAATTGGATATATTCCACTTTCCAACAAATTTTACGTAAATTTGCCGCAGTAAATAATGATAATAATAAATAAGGAAATATCACTTTAAGAACCCAGCTTCACCTAAGTGCACTAATTCATTTTTTCTTATAAGATCAAACAAAACAAATAATGAACAATCAAGTTAGAGTACGTTTTGCACCAAGCCCCACTGGACCACTTCATATAGGGGGTGTGCGCACTGCATTATATAATTACCTTTTTGCAAAGCAGTCAGGTGGTAAATTCATTCTTAGAATTGAAGATACCGACTCAAGCCGATTTGTAGAAGGTGCAGAACAGTATATTGAAGAGGCTTTTGAATGGTTGGGTTTAGAATTTGATGAAGGTCCTAAAGCCGGAGGTAAATATGGACCTTATAAGCAGTCTGAACGCAAAAGCATCTATAAACAATATGTTACAAAGCTCTTAGATTCCGAAGCAGCATATATTGCTTATGACACTCCCGAAGAGCTCGATGCCAAACGCAAAGAGATAAACAACTTTCAATATGACGCTTCCACCCGCATGCAAATGAATAATTCGCTTGCATTGTCAGCCGAAGAAATAAAAGAGCATATTGAAAATGAAACTCCATATGTGGTTCGTATAAAAGTAGAACCCAATATCGATATTACTGTTAACGACTTACTCCGTGGTGAAGTGGTTGTTAACTCATCCGTTTTAGACGATAAAGTTATTTATAAATCTTCTGATAGTCTACCAACTTACCACCTTGCAAATATTGTCGACGATCACTTGATGCGCATCACCCATGTAATTAGAGGTGAAGAGTGGCTGCCTTCTGCACCATTACATGTTTGGATGTATAAAAGTCTTGGATGGGAAGAAACAATGCCAAAATTTGCTCACCTACCATTATTGCTTAAACCTGAAGGTAGCGGAAAACTGAGCAAACGCGATGGAGATCGATTAGGTTTCCCCGTATTCCCACTAAAGTGGACAGATCCTGAAACGAATGATATCTCTTCTGGTTATCGTGAAAGTGGATATCTTCCTCATGCTGTCATTAATTTCTTGGCATTATTAGGCTGGAATCCCGGTCACGATGAAGAAATAATGTCTCTCAATGACATGATCCGACTATTTTCTTTTGAAAGATGCAGCAAAAGTGGTGCAAAGTTTGATTTTGAGAAGGCCAAATGGTTCAATCACGAATATATTCAAACAACTTCAAACGATGAGTTAGAAACTATGTTCAGACCCATATTGGAGGAGAATGGTGTAACTGCTTCTAAAGAGTTTTCTCGCGATGTTATTGGATTAATCAAAAATAGAGCACACCTCATTGACGATTTTTGGGATCAAGGAAAATTCTTTTTTGT
>DATERO010000133.1:0-2127 GCA_035271465.1 Dysgonamonadaceae bacterium
GAATATATGTCGTCAAAAAGTTCATCTTGTGCTGAAGTGGTTAATTCAGCACGCCCATATTCTCGCGAATCAATTGTTGTTACACTTGCTCCTTCAGATTGAGCAATGAGTTGCGCTCCATAACAAATACCTAATACAGGATATTGACCTCTAATGTTTGATAAATCCGTTTTAAAAGCATTCTCATCATTTACAGAAAATGGACTACCCGACAATATAACTCCTCTCACAGTTTCATCTCCAAAAGGAAATTTATTATAAGGAACTATTTCACAGTATGTGTTTAGTTCACGTATTCTTCGACCAATGAGTTGAGTTGTTTGAGAACCAAAATCAAGAATAATTATTTTTTCATCCATAATCTTTTTGTTTTTTTTTGAGAATGCAAATATAAGGAAAATATAATTCATATTAATTTTGAGAATAGTGCAATGTATCCAATTTTGTATAGTCCTTATTTTTATATCGAATATTATCTTCAACAAGTATTATTAGCATCAAATACAAGACTCTTTTAAGAAAATGGTCTTGTTTTCTTATTCTACCTATATATAAATCGAATATTTTTATGTAAGTTTGACAGTTAGAACTATACGAACAGCAATGAAATTATACAAGTTATTATTTATACCTTTCTTACTCCTTCCTGCACTATTAAAAAGTCAAGTTTCGGAAGAAGCACAAAACCTTTACGATGAAGGAGATTTTAGCCAAGCAAAAGTACTATTAGAGAAAGAGTTTGAAGAAAACCCCTCTAATGCAACAATCACTTATTTGCTAGGAATGTCTGCCATGCATATTGGTGATGTAGAAAATGCTGAACAAATGCTCCTTGCTGCAAAAAAGAAACGAATTAATGATGCAACCCTTTATTTAGGGCGTATATATGCAATGCAATATAAATTTGATGATGCAGAAAAAGAGTTTACTGCCTATGAGAAAGCTATGCGTCGCAACAATGATGCATTAGCAGAATTAGAAAAACAACGGGATTATTCGAACAGACTTCAACGCATGGTGAGTCGTACGGAAGACATCCAAATAATTGATAGCGTAGTGGTTCACAAAGACAACTTTCTTTCAGCTTACAACCTGAGTTTAGAGGGAGGCTCTTTAGAGTGGGCTTGCGATTTCTTTGATGATAAGAGCAATAAAGATGGCGTTGTATATATGAATGAACGCAAAACCAAAGTCTATTATTCACGCTTTGCAACAAATCAAGGTGCTACTCTTTACACAATGGAAAAGCTTATTGACAATTTTGGAAACGAGAATATAATCCCTTCGCCCATTACTGATAGTTCTGATCAAGCATACCCATTTATAATGTCCGATGGTTTAACTATCTACTTTGCAACCAAAGGTCACGAATCTATAGGTGGATACGACTTATACGCTTCTCGTTACAATTTAAATTCCAATACCTACCTTACACCCAACCAAATGAATATGCCATTCAACTCACCATTCAATGACTACATGATGGTTATAGACGAACAAAAAGGAGTTGGCTGGTTTGCAAGTGATAGGTTTCAGCCCGAAGACCAAGTATGCGTTTATACATTTATCCCCAATCATGAAGTAAGGTTGGTACAATCGGAGGATATTGACACACTTTCACAACGTGCAAAGATAAGCAGCATAAAAAAATCATGGAGAGAAGATGTTGATTATTCAACTTTACTGGACAAAGCATCTTCTATCGGTGTTAGCAATGCGGTTGAATCATACGATTTTGAATTTGTGGTCAACAATGAAAATACGTATCATCAACTTTCAGATTTCAAAAGTTTTAGTGCGCGTGAATTATTTGTTAGAGCGCAAGAAGTGGAGAAAGAATTGACAGAATTGACAGCTAAATTAGACGAGATGAGACAACAATATGTTCAAACATCGTCTGATAAAGACTCAACGCTTGGAAAAGAGATTCTTTTTATGGAAAAAAGAGAAAGTGAGCTATTTGATCAATTGAAAGTTACAAAAGTAATGGCTCGTAACGAAGAGATAAAACACATTAACGTGCTAAATTAAAAAACATGACATTCGATCTTATTATTGTATCCTTAGTAATTCTTCTTGGAATTATTTTTCTGTTGGCAGAAATATTTTTACTGCCTGGACTAACTG
>DATERO010000134.1:0-4906 GCA_035271465.1 Dysgonamonadaceae bacterium
TTTCAGAGGAGGTGGTTTTCTTCTTTTTTGTTTTATTTAAATTCAGGCTCAAAACGAAGTTATCACCGACAACAACATCGACAACGGTCTAATTCGATACTTTCTTTCATACGACATCATATCTGTGTATGAAATGTATGAAAACTCTCTTTGATTAAATAGGTTTTGAGCTGACAATCTGAAACTCCATTTTGAAGAGAATCTATAGTTTAGGTCTGCATCCACCAAGAGTGTATTTTTATTTCCACTCTCCAAAGTATTGTAATAGTTATTTCCCGTAACTACTACATTCAGTTTTTCAATCGGGATGAAGGTTAGTGATAACTTTTGGTGTATGTTGTCGGACGATTGTTTCTCTTTCCCTTCCAAGTGATAGTTATTGTTTGAGTAGGAGATTGTGTAATCAATGTCTAAGGCGTTCAATGGAGAGGAATAGACATTAAGAGACACCTGTTTCATAGAAGAGGTAGAATATTGCTGACTGTCATTCTGCATAAAGTAAGAGTCGGAATGGGAATAAAGTCCTCTTAACGATGCACCACCATTAATTGATCCAATCATATAGCTTATATTCCCCACCACATTGTCTGTTTTAGTAGAGTATGGGTTGTGTGTAAGCCCCATAATAATATATTCATTTTTGAAATCTTGTGTGGACATTAAATCTCCTTTCCACCAAAAGCGATTGTAACTGCCATTCCAAAACAGTCCGTCAATAATCTTTTTATAACGTATCAAAACACCCACATTTGCCATTTCAGCGTTGTTGAAATTGGTAGTTCCTGTTTGTATGAAAGGATAGGAAGACAGCATGGGCGATGTATAGAACCTACTGTTGATCTCGGGTTGTTTTTTCCATCCTCCATTTACTGATATTGTATATTTCTTATTGATAGCCCACCTTGCAGATACTGTTGGAGATATAAGCCACTTGTTTTTCAAGTAAGGTTTGTCATTCAGTTTATCGGTATAGTAATAACGGTTATAACTTACAGGCAGACCAAGGGTTGTTCTAAAAGCGCCCCAATTAATGGACATCGAGGGCTTTACATAGAGTATTGTCTTTCGGTAATCGAAATCATTATCAAATGGCTCAATCGCATCTATATTTTGTATGCCCGTAAGCGTGCTTTCTAACAGTTTTCGAGAGAATGAGAAGCCCTCTTCTAATGAAAGCGAGGCTTTGCCAAACACAAAAGATTGTGTTGCTGATGTGTTGGAGTTGAAAACAGAAGTTGCTATCTCCTCATTTATCAAGACGTTGTCTCTACGAATATTCAAAGTTTGTGGTCGGCGACTCCAATTGTTTACCGATTTAAGCCCAATAACTTTCTTGCCCATTCTGAACATCATATCCAGATTGTTGCCAATAGTTAAGTAATCAATATCGCTTCTCTCCTGGTTTGGGTAAGTTCCTACAATAGATATATCATTTTCTTTCTGCTCAATAGTAGAAGACAGCACATTGTTGAAATACATTTTAGCAGTATTGGCTTCCAAACGAATGGTAGGTGAGATGTCCCACTTTTTAAGCTTTCCTTTCTCTTGTGTCGAAATATTCAATGTTTCTCCGTTAGCAAGGAAATAGTTTTTCTCCTCCCACATATCGTTATCAAAGATACTGCTGCTCATTTCTAATTGAGGTGTTAGTATAAACGATTTACTCAGCAATGCCTGATTATTCAAACTAAGCATGTGAGATTTATTAAACAATGTTTTTCGTTCTTCCAGAAAAGGATTTCTTGAACTTCGTTGAGAAACAATTTCGTTTGCCACCTCTTCCCCTCCATCCGATAGGCTGAAAGCCGATCCTGCAATAGCAGCAACATTGTGTCCTGTATTGTTCCCTTTGTAGGTGTTCAGCATTTTCACTTTCTGTGCAAACCGCATGGCATTCACATCGGCACTCCATTCACTAGGGATGCCTCCACCCACATTCAGCAAGCCCACCCATCTGTTTTTTGCCTTCTCTTTCAAGGTTATATTCAAGGCCGTATTGTCGGAGAAGAGTAAATCTTCGAACAATTTTATAGATTGATGGTTTTCTATCACCTCCACGCTTCCCACATCATCGTGACTAATACTGTTTACAGCAACGGGATACTTAGCACCCATAATATTGGAGCCCTCAATATAAAAGTTGCTCAAATCTTTTCCTTGAAACTTTATCTTGCCTTCGTCGGAGACATTAAATCCTGGCATCCTTTTCAACACATCGCCCAGTGTTATATCATTCTCTTTGGCAAAAGAGGAGGCAAGATAGCGGGTTGTATCGCCTGCACCAGTTATCTTGGTAGATTTAATCAACACGTCATTCAGCTCAATAGATTCTTCTGATAGCAAAAAAGAGTAGTGCGATCTGTTTTTATCTAACGCTATTTTCTGATTGGCATATCCCATCAAACGAGCACGTATGAATTTCCCTTTTGTCATATCCACGTTTTTCAAAAGGAACTCTCCTGCACTATTTGTAATGGTGTAGGTAAGCACATCATCTTTCGATTCGGTGGTAACAGTAACTACTACACCAGCCAAACTACCAGAAGCATCTTTCACCTCTCCTCTGATATCCATTGTTTGAGATTGGATAGATAGCGAGGATATAAAAAGGAATATGAATAGGGTTGTACAATATCTCATATTAAATCTATTTAAATGGCTGTTGTATTACTTTTGCTTATTAAGTATTTAGCTTAGATTTTTTAGCAATATCTTCTTTTTCCCAAATTCCAAAATATGGATTATAAGTGCATTTTGAAGGCTTTGAGAACAGATTATCTTTTTCAGAAATAAAAGCTCGACAATCAAAACAAGCGTATCTGAATTCGCACACACTACATGTTTTAATATCGTCTTTTTTTATAGCAGAAAAACTAACAAATAGGGGGGATTTAACAATGTCTTGAAATTCATTAGCTGTTACTTGGTTTATATATCCATATTCCTGTTCCATGTAGGGACAGTTTTTTATTACTCCCTTCCTATCAATAGAACATTTCTTTGATAAACAAGTATTTCTATTTTGGGCTTCAAAGTAGAATTTCTTGTTACACAAAAAATGCTTCTCCGTTATAACTCCACAAGAATCAGAGCTATTTATCTCTTTTGTCAAATAGGTTATTTGACATTGTTTGTAATCTTCAGTTTTATCAATAGGACAGTCCCAAAAATAAACATTAGTAATATTTTGATAATTATCCAATAAGGTATGCAAACTGTCCGTTTTATTTATTGTTTCAAAAGGCATTACGAGTTGTATAGCTTCAGCACTTGTTATATAAGTTTTTTCTACAATTTGAATTAAACTATCGTAGTCAATTGCATATAAAAAACGAAGCTGAATAACCTGTAGATGAAAGACATCTATTTTACAAAGAGTATCAAACAGATCATAATCAGAATCTACATCTATATCAACAATAAAATTATCGAGCAACGATTTTTTAACTGGAAAGTTAGTTACTGACAGAAAACACTTGTAATCATCTTTTTCAACAAAACTGATTAATCGCTTATTTAATAAGGATGTTATTAAGGAATCTACTATTAGTTTGTCAGTTCCTTTAAGCATATTATAGATTTCATCAAGTGTTTTTCCATTGCTTTCAGCAATTACAGTATAAACTTCATTCGAAATCAGATGAAGTTTTTGTTTCTCCAAATCATAGATAGCACTTCGCTTATATCCTTTTACCAATTTGCAAAAGGGGAATAACAGGAAAACTTTATCTTTTATCATAATCAATAATCTCTCTCCAACAAATCATACTTTGCACCGCCACCCGTTTGTTTAAAATCAGAACTGCTACTACCCTTCGGCGCATTTGCTTCAAGGTAACGTACAATACCTATTTGCAATGATTTAGCATTGGTCTTCAAAAAGGTCTTTCTATCGCTGTGGCTATATTTACGATTTGAGTATTCTATATACTCAATGGGTTCTTTTACTTTCATCAATCCCTTTATCTCAAAAGTGTAATGTCCTTTTGTGTCCTGCACACTCATAATAAGTCCAGGAAGTCCCGAAAACTTCCATGGTCCTGCATTCACAGGTAAATCGGGATTATACCATGCTTCATAGTTTCGTCCGCGATACGAACAGGTAGCTTTCTGACAAGTATATCCTAAAATAGTTTTTACTGAGTCAGAAATGATTGTCCATTGCTGTGGTAGATTATCATCTTCAAAAATATAGTAATCCATAAAGACTGCATCATGAATAGTACTTTTACCTTCTGGATAATTATTGTAGATAACTAAAGCACCATATCGTGCTGGTAGAGTTGACAAATTAGGCCTTTCACCCTTAGGCAATCTCAACAATTTATCATAAGCCGCCAACGCATCAGGGTCGCTACGCATACGCTCATAATCATCTGTTTTTTTACTATAGTATTTAGATGTGCAAGTTCCAACTTGAAGAATAAATTCATCAGGCATCCAAATAGCATCTTTAAACTTTAGGGTGTCTGTGTAATAGAGGGTTTTGTATTCACATTTTAGGAATGTGGTGTCAATGAAAATAGGTCCTTTTTGCGCTAATAAGTGTGAGGAGCTGATTAACAAAAAGAATAGGAGAGCTGTTAGCTTTGCTTTATGGATAAATGACGTGTTGTACATAATTCAATTAGGTTAAATTAGTTCATTATCTATATTTTCTTGCTACGGTATAAGATTTAAGTTTGTTTGATTAGACAAATATAGTAAAACTATTGACAAGGTACGACAATTGCGTATTTTTTTTGCAAAATCAAACACAATGATACAAAAAACACAGACGGAAATTACACAGTCCCTAGGCTTGGTGTTTTTGATTATGTTTTTTATTATTATTTATGATTCAGAAATCCTGTCTTTTCAATGAAATAGCCGTTCTAATTCCATTTAATAATAATAGTAATTGAGG
>DATERO010000135.1:0-6376 GCA_035271465.1 Dysgonamonadaceae bacterium
AAGATCCAGATTATCATGTTGGAAATCAGAACTTTTTTGTGTGGTGGTTTTCATTTATGAAGGCATATCTCACCATTTGGCAAATCATTATTATGGCTGTACTTTTCAATGTGGGCCTCATTTTTTTCACTGAATTGCAACTCATTGTCCTTTGGATTATTCCGGCTTTGCTCTCAACTTTCCAGCTTTTTTACTTTGGAACCTTTTTGCCACATCGATTGCCTCATACTACAGAAATGCTTCCCCACAATGCACGCACTCAAAATCGAAATCATTTGTGGGCTTTTCTGTCTTGCTATTTTTTCGGTTATCATTCCGAACATCACGATTCACCTCGCACTCCATGGTGGCAACTTTATAAAATGAAATAACTGTTCTTCATAGCTACAAGACATATCTTTTCAAACATTTTTGACTTCTGCAAAATGCATAAAACAGTTGAAACTTGTGTCCACGGTCTACATAATGTTTGAAAACACACTGTTTTCGTTTTGTTGTATAAACTTGCATCACTCATGCCCTTGAAATCAAAATCCTGATGTAGAATTCTCATCAGTAGTGAATAACGCAGACTAGGTGTGAATATAGTAAGAGAATTAGCCTATAGAAACATTCTAAGTCGGACAAAAGTAATAGATGAAACTACAAAAGCAATCTAAGTGTGAGTGAAATAAGATTTGCAGACTAAAAAGCAATCTAAGTCTGAATGAAGTAAGATTTGTAGGCTGCAAAAGCAACCTAACTCTGAATGAAGTAAGATTTGTAGGGTACAAAAGCAACCTAACTCTGAATGAGGTAAGATTTGTAGGGTGCAAAAGTAACCTAACTCTGAATGAGGTGAGATTTGTAGACTACAAAAGGAACCTAACTCTGAATGAGGTGAGATTTGTAGGCTGCAAGACGACCCTTAACCACAAATAAAATGAAGATTATCACTCATGTAGCCGATAATGAGTGAAGACGCTCAATTATTTTGAATTCAAATATTCCTTGACAGATTCGGCAATTAGGTGTATCGTGTTTTTGAAACTTGTCATATCTGGTTCAAGCAAGGTAATCCGGAAGCCCAGCAGATCAGAATTAAACCCTGAGGATAAAGGAACCACGCAAATTCCTCTTGATGCAAGCAGGTAATACACAAAGCTTTTATCAAGACTTGAAGACTCAAGAAAGGGTTTTATAATCTCACCTGCCAATTTATTGGCAGGTTTCAAAAATTGTCCTTCCCGCAGAGTCCCTTCCTCAAAAAGAATGGTCATATAAAAAGCACCATAAGCTTTATGTACCAACAATCCTGGCACCTTTGAAAGAACTGAATGAGCAAATTGTGACTTCTCCCAAAACGTAGCATTTCGCTTGGCAAGATATGGATAATAGCGAAGATCACTCATTACTTTGGGCAATACTTTTTGCGGTAATGTGGTTGAACACACTTGCAACATTTTGGCATCAATAATTGACTTTGCATATCGTGCAAATTGAGAATTCTTTTCACGATTGTAAAACTCAACCCAACCACAGCGTGCTCCTGGCCACGGGAACTCTTTTGAAATACCCCTCATTGCTATACCTGGAACATTTTCAATAACTGAAGCCAATTTGGAATGTGTAACTCCACCGTAACAAAGATTTGAATAGATCTCATCAGAAACAATGAATAAATCATTTTGCGACGCTATTTCCACAATTTGTCTTAGAATGTTTTGTGGAAGAACCATCCCAGTTGGATTATCTGGATTTATAAGCAATATTCCAGTAATATTTGGATGGCGTTCAATTTGATCCTTTAAATCATCAATATCAGGATACCAATTGTTTTTCGGATCAAGACGGTAAGTAATATGAGGAGAACCAGAATGAGCTGCTTCCGCTGATGAATGTGTTGAATATGCAGGATTGGGACCTATAACACGGGCACTTTCGTGAAGATTATTATAAATTGTTGAAATAGAGTCGCCCAGACCATTAAAAAAGAGAATATCATCTGGATTTATTTGAACGCCACCTTCAATATTTCGTTCGTGGGCAATATATTCTCGTGTAGCAAGTAGTCCCTTTGTTGGAGAATATCCATAGCTTGAGTTGTCATTGATTACTGTATCTGCAACAATTTCCTTTATCCAAATAGGAACCTTCTCCCCTTTTGCAACGGGGTCTCCAATGTTGTCCCAAATTATTTTAATGCCTGTCTTTTCAATATTTTCTCCGACTTCGACAATCTTTCTAATTTCGTATTTTAATTCGTCTGCGCCAGGATGCACTATATTGTTTCTCATTCTCCTATAATCTTTTAGTAGATTGTTATAAATAGTGTTTGTTTGATATTATTTTTAACATACAGTCGGACAGAATATTTACATTGGTTGCTTTACTCAATCTTTGTAAAATATTTATCGCCAACTGCAAAAAACTGATTGTTTTTATATCAGAATTATATCAAAGTGTAAAAATACTAATTAGTTTTATAAAAAACTGATTATTGTGAGGGTAAACTTTTTTTGTGGCGTAAATATGTTGTGATTCATTTGTAATGTATACAAGTTCTACTTCCCTTGGTTTGCAACCAGGGGTTGGTGGATCAGCGTTTCTAACGCGATGAAAACTTATAGTTATTATATTATTATCGAATGATATATTCACTTGTGGGCTTTTCTGTCTTGCTATTTTTTCGGTTACCACTCCGAGCATCACGTTTCACCTCTTACTCCTTGGTGGCAATTTTATAACACCAAATAACTGTTCACAAAGGAAGTTGTGGATCACACGTATAACTATGTGTTTAGATTAATATATACATACAAGCAACGCTTTAGGTTCAACTGTTTATTCACCACTCTTCTATTTGAGCTATCACATCTAAGAATATTAATAAGGTAATAAGGTTTGTGGAGTACAGTTAATCTCTGTTACTAAGGTTCTCCTAATTCTTTTATCTTTAGGTTTACTTGATGAACACTATTGCTTCTCTATCACTTTTGCAATTCAAATTGAATTATTCTACATAAGATTCAATCCTTTTCCAAACCTTAGTAATTTGCTGTAAATTATCACAATGCAAACCTTATTACCTTATTTCAAAAAAAGTAATAATATAAACGCTACCTATATCTTTTAATAAAATTGCTCTTTACTCAAACACATAGTTTTACAGCTGATCCTAAGTAATCGATTCAATCATGTGATTTTTCATGAAGTCCTTTATAGAAATCCCAAATTACAATTCCAGCCGCAACAGAAATATTTAGCGAATGCTTTGTTCCATGTTGAGGGATCTCGATGCAACCATGCGAGGCATCGATCACTTTCTGCTGCACTCCGTGCACTTCATGTCCTAATATGATTGCGTACTTCTGATTCTCATCTAACGATAGATCAGTTAGAAGTGTGCTGTTTTCTGTTTGCTCAATCGCAAAAACGGTATAATTTTTCTCTTTTAATTCATTGATTGCGGAAAGGGTGTCTTCATAATATTTCCAACTCATCGAATCTTCTGCTCCCAAAGCAGTTTTATGTATTTCAACATGCGGTGGTGTAGCTGTAATTCCACACAAAAGTATTTCATTTACCCTAAATGCATCACTTGTTCTAAATACCGATCCAATATTATTAAGACTTCTCACATTGTCAAGAACAACAGTCAGATTGATTTTCCTTGCTTCTTTAAATTCTTCTATATCTATTCGGTTGAGTTCCTCAACTTTTAGTTTTCTCCTATTTTTCATCAATTTTATCTTAGTTCCTTTTTTCTGGGTTTATAATTGCTCTTATGACAAACCATAAATGATGCATATATGTAGAAAAGTGTCCATAGTGCTTTGACATTATAGCGTAACGCTCTTTCAATGATTCTTTGCGGTTAGCGGTGGTAACACCTTCATTTAGATACTTTATAAGTGTTAGTTTTGTGTTTACAATCGAACTGCTTTCCTTCATCAATCGAATACACCAATCCACATCGGCTGAAAACTTATACGATAAATCATATGGTTCAAAAATCCGACGATTTATGATAAATGCTTGGTGACAAACAAGCATGCCTTGTTTAAAACTCTTCCAAGTTAATTTTGCTGGAGCTTTCAATCTGCGATTGTGTATGAACTCCCCCTTGATATCCACTATTACAGTCTCACCATACAAAATATCAGGAAACTCATTTGCTTTTGCTAAAATCATCAGTTTTTCAACTGTCTCTTTTTCATGAAAAACATCGCCCGCGTTGAGGTAGCAAATGTAATTTCCTTTCGCTAATGAAGTTCCCTTATTCATGGCATCGTAAATGCCATTGTCTTTTTCACTAATCCAATGTGTGTTTGCGTCTTTTAATTGCTTTATTAATTCGATAGTTCCATCTGTAGATTTTCCATCCACAATGATGTGCTCAATCTGATTGTATGTTTGCTCTTGAACACTCTTGATAGTTCGCTCTATGGTATTTATCGCATTGTAAGTAACAGTTATTACAGTAAATAAACTCATAGATTTAATCTTGTTTGTAAATTTCTAAATAGCTGAGAGCAATTTGTGATTCAGAATAGTTTTCTATAACTTTTTGTCGTGCATTTTCAGCCAGCTGCGTGCTGTCTGCTTCCTCTAGAATCCATTTCAAACCATTTGCTAAATCTTCTGCATCTTTATACTTGGCTATATAGCCATTTTGCTTGTGATCAATCATCTCGGGTATGCCTCCAATGTTGAAGCCAATGCAGGGAGTGCCACAAGACATCGATTCCATAATTGTGTTGGGTAGATTTTCTTGTAATGATGGTGTTATGAAAACATCAGCCACACTGTACATGTTTGGCATCTCTTCTTGTGCCACGTAGTGGGCATTCTTGGCAGGCAATGCCAACTTTGATATTATCTCATCACTATTGCCACCTGCAATAAGGAATATATAGCTGTTTTCTTCCTTTGAAAGAATCCTTGAAGCTTCAATTAGATAATCTATTCCTTTTCTTTTGTCAGATACTTTTGCAGCAGCAAATAAAATAATTTTTTTATCCAATGGCAAATTCATTAGTTTTCTAAGAGAAGTTTTGTCCTTTGGTCGGTAGGTTGTAGTATTTATCGGATTTGGTATTGCACTTACTGTATGATTATATGTAAGCGGACTTTTTAATGCTAACTCATTTAGCCATTTGCTGCAAGCAACAAAATGAATTTTACCTAGCGAGTATGCTGCTTGTTTCTCTAAGAATGTGGTATATGATATATCTTTCTCAGAAGGTGTTCTCAAGTATGGACACAGTCCACACTCTTTTTCAAAATGATTACACAATCCGGCATGATGACAAATTCCTGTGAATGGCCACATATCATGCATAGTCCAAACTACTTTCTTACCACTGCTTATGATATTTCCAATCTCTTTTATAGTGAGCATACCTTGGTTGATCCAATGTAAATGGATTATATCAGCTTGTTTAAATGCAGGGTGATTGATAATTGATACGCCCGTATTGGCAATGGATATATCGAAGAGGTTTTTTTTAGAAAAGCCGTTTTTTATAAATATGGTCAATCTTTCCATTACAAAGCGAGCCCTGTTCATCAGTTTGTTGCCCACACGTAATACACTTGGACTGTTTGATTGCTTGTTTAATACCAGCATTTTAGCATCACCCCCATTATTGTTCAATGCCTCCATTAATCTGTGAGCTGCTATGGCAGCTCCCCCCAGTTTTTCGTGTGTGCTTACAATTAAAACCTTCATGTCATCTTCTTTAGATTATGAAAAGTCGCCTTTTGCCATTCTTTGTAATCTTCGCTTTGCTTTTGCCCAAAATGAATTAGTTCTCTTATAAAACTCTTGGAATTGATTGCGAGCATCACTGTTTTCTTTTATTTCATCAGGTATTGTCAAGTCCAGTTCTCCTTCATGCAATCCCATATTGTAGAAATCTTGCGGACCACTGTTTTCACCACTTCCATCAAATCCTATATTGTAAATAAGAGACTTGCCTGTGTTTAGAGATAGTTTATTATTTAGGAATAATGAGGCGTTCCAACGAATAGCCCATGAGTTGTTTTTTCCTTCAACTTGTCTGCGCAACATTCGGGTGTATGGATAAGTCCCGTTAAAATCAAATGTTTTTGACAGTTTCTTACTTTCAATTTCTGATAAGAGTTTTGCTCCGTTGGGTCTGAAGAGCGACCACGCATCTTTCCATGTTGCCCAACCAGTGCTTCCTACCCATTTTATCAAGAAGGTGTCAGGTAGGTTCAATCCTGAATAACAAAAAGAGTGGATATGTGCTACCTCCTCTACTTTCTCATATACATGTAATGCATTGTTCATAAATGTGAGAAAGCTAGGTGCTGTCACTAAGTCATCTTCCAACACAATTACTTTTCCGTATTGGTCAATAATTGTGGA
>DATERO010000136.1:0-2672 GCA_035271465.1 Dysgonamonadaceae bacterium
AAAATCCTTTCTAAGATTTTGGCCACAGTTGCAGCTGTGGTTTTTTTCTGTCATTTTTATGATGTTATTTGTGAAGTTGAAAATAATCTTTTCATACCACTTCAATTTATTTTCTAAACTTAAACCACTGCAAATAACTAGCGACAATTGATTGTTAGCAATCAGTGCATGATTTATTAGTTCATCTTTTACCTTCTGATCCACGCAATTTAACTCCTTCCTTTATCAATAAGATCATTGTTAGTCCGGCTAGCAGTATGAATGTAGGCGTATCAATTAACTCTTGCTCCCATCCTCCACTGATGCCGATTAGCAAAAATATCCAAAATAAGATCATGCTGACACCTCCTTTTCAAGCAACTCTTTTAACGCTGATTTTGATATAACGAATATCTCATTTTCTGAACTCTTGAATTCTCTACCAAATGCAAAGTTAAACAATTGTTCATCAGTCAACCCATACACATCAGCCCACTTCATGAGCCAGCTGATATCAAGAGGTATGTTGTTTGCAGTTCGGTAACTTATCGCACTGCCAGTGACATTTATTAGCTTTGCTAGTGTTTCTTGGTTCAGTCTTTTGGATCTGTACCAGCTAATAAATTCACCATGATTAATCTTTTTCATTCCTTCTCCTTTCTTTTAATCTTCTTGCTTATACGCAAGTTTGTCATTAAAAAAATATTCGCTTTTTTCTAAAGCAGACAACTTTAATAAATTAGCGAATTCATTAGCCTCTGTAACAGTAAAGACAGAACCGTCTCGACCGTTAAGCTTTTTGTTGAATGTTGCAGGATCTATATCAAGAACATCGGCTGCTAGTTTTTGTGTAATTCCTAATTCTTTCATACGACCCTTTAATTTATTTGTTTTTATCATATTAACCTCCTTCTTGCTTATTCGCAAGTTTATAGTATCAATAGGATTTTAACTTGTCAAGCGTTTTCGCAAGTTTTTTTAAGATATACGCAAAAACTACTTGCAAATTCGCAAAAATCTAATTACAATACTGTTACAAGAAAGGAGGATGTATGAATATTGAGCAATTGATAAGATTTCGACGTAAAGAGTTAGGCTTAACTTTAAAACAGGTAGCAGACGCCTTGGGTGTCGCTGAGTCAACTGTTTCAAGATATGAATCTAGTGAAATAAGAAACATGGGAATAGATAAAATCGAAGCACTCGCTAAAGTGCTAGCAGTAAAGCCATCTTATTTAATGGGTTGGGAAGATACTAAACCCTCTCCTCCTCCACAACAAATTCTAGATGAATATATAAACCGGACATTTACGGCAATGAATAATATAAATGAGGAAGGTAAAGAGCAAGTAGCAGATTATGCCGAGTTGTTAGATGAATCCGGTAAATACCAACCCGAACCCACGACTTCAAAAGTCCTTGACATATCAGAATATGCTTCTACTTATACTATTGGCACGGCAGCAGCTGGATCAGGTTTTAACTATGGGGATCACATTATAGAACATAAACTATTTATGACAACTGATATTCCGGATCATGATTTTTCACTAAACGTTAAAGGTGATTCTATGTTCCCTACTATCATTGATGGGGAAACAATTTTTGTTATTAAAGACTACGACAAAATAGATAATGACATATATGTATTAGATATAGATGGAGAAACAACAGTTAAGAGAGTTAAATTTGGCAAAGATGAAATTATTTTAATTTCTGACAATGAGGAATATGACGATCGAATTGTGACCGGATATGAGTTAGCTAATACAAGAATTTTAGGAAGAGTGGTTGGTTGGGAAATGCCAACATAAAAATATTATTGAAAGAGGAATCGTTATGAAGAAATTTTCAAAAACAGTAAGTACAGTTAATTTAGTATTCTTTGTTCTCATTGCAACAATAGCTGTAGCCACACTACTAGGATCTTTAATAGATAAAGATCTTCGAGATGAATTTGCAACTGGCTTTGGTTTGCTAATCGGATCTCTAATTCAATATTTTATCGGTAGATGTATTTATCACCATTTTTTGTATAAAGAATTAGATTTAGAAATGAAAGGTTTCCAAGATTGGGAACAGTAACTTAGAGGGAGATCAGTATGAATAAGAAACAAAACATGCCACAAAAACATGACAAGTATGGAAACCCTATATTTGATAAGAAAGGTAACCCGGTTCCAGCGAACAAAAAGCCCTGGTGGATATGGTTGATTATTGGAGTGATTACTATTGGGATATTGGGAGCAGTTTTTGGAGATAGTAATAAAGATGATAAGAAAGCCGAAACTAGCAAACCCGTAGAAGAGACTGTTAAAGAATCTACTACTGTTAAAGAAGAAACAACAAAAACCGAAAAAGAAACTGAGTCTGAAGAAAAGGAATTTGTTAGCGTAGGCGAATCTATAGAGCAAAAGAATGTGATTGTGACTTTTGTTAGCGTTGATGAAAGTACCGGATCTGATTTCAATAAACCTGATGACGATAAAGTTTTTGTATTACCTTTATTTGAGATTGAAAACAATTCTAACAAAGACTTAGCAATTAGCAGCATGGATGAATGTCAATAAAATAGACACGAAAAAGTTTAGTAATTAATGTTTTCATTGAAGTACTTATTTTCTTTTGCATTAGGTGTCATCATAGAGTTTGCAGAATGTGGTCTCATTGAGTTGTAAAAACCCTCAATATAC
>DATERO010000137.1:0-3053 GCA_035271465.1 Dysgonamonadaceae bacterium
CAAACTAGGTTAAATGATGAATTATTTGATATACTTTTCATGAGATCTGAACTGTCCTTTCTCGGAGGTAGATAATTTTCTTCAAAAACATTCTACCAGAGGCTTTTCAGATCTCTTTTTAATTTTTAACTTAACAGAACACATGTTTTCAAAAGGAGATTTTATGAAAAATAAATTAAGATTTTTGTTAGATAAAAAAGCACAGGGAGATTTTGTGTCTATCCCTAGTTTTTGCACAGCGAACAATTTAGCTATTAAAGCTGTGTTGCAATATGCAAAGAAAAATTCAAAAATTGCTTTAATAGAAGCCACTGCGAATCAGGTAAATCAAGATGGCGGGTATACAGGAATGAGGCCTAAGGACTTCGCTGACTTTGTTACTTCAATTGCAAAAGAAATAAATTTCCCTTTAGATAATTTAATTTTGGGCGGCGATCATCTCGGTCCTTTAGTATGGGCTGATTTACCAGAAGATCAAGCAATGGCAAATGCAGAGATATTGGTCAGAGAATTTATAGAGGCTGGTTTTACAAAAATTCACTTAGATACCAGTATGAGGTTAGGTTCAGACGATCAGGATAGCATGCTTTCAGATGAAACTATTGCATCAAGAGGAGCGAGATTGATGCAGGTGTGTAAAAATTCCTATGATAAGATACGCGAGACCAATCCTAATGCTGAGAAACCTGTATATATTATTGGAAGTGAAGTTCCTGTGCCGGGTGGCTCACGTGAAAATGATGAAATAGTTACAGTTACAAGTACTTCAGCATTAAAAGCTACCTATGCAGAATATAAAAACACATTCGCAAATCACGGTTTAGCCGATTGTTTTGATGATATTATTGGTATTGTTGTGCAGCCTGGAGTTGAATTTTCAGATAGTGATGTACATGTTTATTCTAGGGATAAGGCAAAACAATTATCCCGAGAGATAAAAGGATATAATAATATTGTATTAGAAGGACACTCGACTGACTATCAACCAAGATTGGCTTTGCGAGAAATGTCAGAGGATGGCGTGGGTATTCTAAAAGTTGGTCCGGCCTTAACTTTTGCTATTAGAGCAGGGTTGTTTGCATTAAGCAATATTGAGAATGTATTAATTCCCCATAATCAAAGATCCTCGATAATTAAAGTTCTGGACGATTGCATGCAAGAAAATCCTGATAATTGGTTCAATTATTATCATGGAACAGAAGCCGAAATCACAATTAAAAAACATTATAGTTATTCAGACCGTGTAAGATATTATATGTCTGAAGAGAGAGTGCAACTTGCAGTTCTAAAACTCTTCAATAACATTGATAGTATAATTAAGGAAATTCCAGGTGGATTGTTGCATCAATATATGCCAGAGCAATATTTTAAAGTTCGAGATAATAAATTAGAATACACTGCTGAACAGTTAGTTTTAGACTGGGTCGTTCCTTTTATCGAAGATTACTATCTTGCAAGTGATTGAATACTTTAAATCAAGAAGGAATAATCCAACCAATTTGGAACAATGTACAAAACTTTATCATGTTTAACAGCAAAATGACGAAAAAGCCTATATTAATTGAGAAATTATTTTGTGATTGCTGCAATGTAACCGCTTACATTGCGAAATATGAATCGTGTTCAGTGTTGATTCAATTTATGATTTTTTTGTACGAGGATAATATTGAAAAAAATAACGATTGCTGATATTGCGAAAATGGCCTCAGTATCCACGGCTACTGTTTCTAGGGTTTTGAATCAACCGCACCTTGTAAGTAAAGAAACAGAAAAAAAAGTGCGGGATATTGTTGAAAAATATAATTATTTGCCAAATATTATGGCAAGATCTCTTTCGAAAAAATCAACTGATACTATTGCTATAATGATTCCGGAGATAAACAATGAATTCTTCGGACGATTGCTAGCCGGAATATCCGAAGAAACTGACAAACACAATTTGTTTTGGCTAAGCTTTAATACTGATAATGATTATAATAAAGAGGTTAGAGCCTTAAATGATATTGTAGGGCAATATGTAAAGGGTATCATATATTCACCATCGTTGTTTTACAAAGAAAAAGCTCAAGAAGATGATATAATCAAACGTTTAAAAGATATGGATGTTCCGGTAGTTATTGTAGATAGAAAGTTGACTAGGCAGGTCTTTGATGGTGTATATTTTGATGATGAACAAGCAACTTATGAAGCAACTTTGTCATTAATAAATTCTGGACATAAAAGAATTGGATTTGTCTCTTCAATGAAGGATGGATCAAATAAATTGGAACGTGAAAGAGGTATTAAACGTGCACTAACTGAGCATGGGCTTGTTTTAGAAAATGACAACATTATTTTTGGAGATTATTTGTTGGAAAAATCATATCAAGCTGTGAAAGAACGCTTTACAAAACCCAATCCACCGAGTGCTTTTATTTTACCGAATAATAATACTTCTTTAGGTTTTTTTAAAGCAATAAATGAATTAAACCTTAAACTAAATGAGGATGTGTTTTGCGTTGCTGGAGATCCTATACCTGCATTAAATTGTATAGGAATGAGTTATAATTATATTGATCGCGATCCGATAATCCTGGGTATGAGAGTGATGGATCGTTTGGTTGAACGAATCAATAATCCGAGTCTTGAACTTGAAGAAATATATATAAGAACAAAAGTTGTCTTTGACAATTGAGATGAAGTGATCAAAGTACATTTAACATATCTAGGAGGAATGAGATGGGTATTTTAGAAAAAATGCGATTGGACGGCAAAAAAGGTTTTGTAACTGGCGGTGCAAGAGGTATAGGAAAATCTGTTGCAACAGCCTATGCAGAAGCTGGTGCAGACTTGGCGATTGTCGATATTGATATCGAGGTTGCTCAAGAAACAGCAAAAGAGCTTGCTGAGGCTACTGGTCAAAAAATTATTGCGATGAAGCTGATGTCCAAAGAGCATTAAAACTTGCCGTAGCCTATTTTGGCGGACTTGATGTTTTAATCTCCAATGCCGGAATTGTTCGTGCCGGTAATCTCGATGAATTGAGTTACCAAGACTTTAATCTGGTCACAACT
>DATERO010000138.1:0-5055 GCA_035271465.1 Dysgonamonadaceae bacterium
TTAATGACTTGCTTTCTTTCATGAAACGAGCTAAGTCGTGTGTCGCTATACCTTTCTTAAATAAATCCTCAAGCGCATTTGTAATTAAATCAGCTGCTTCGTTCCACTTCATGTATTCCAGCATCATTACTGCCGATAATAACATAGAACAAGGGTTTGCTTTGTTTTGACCTGCAATGTCGGGAGCTGTTCCATGTGTTGCTTCAAATATAGCATGGCCTGTATTATAATTGATGTTTGCACCCGGTGCAATACCAATACCACCTACCATTGCTGCCAATTGATCTGATATGTAATCACCATTCAGGTTTAGCGTTGCTATTACTGAATACTCTTCGGGTTTCAACAAAGTATTCTGCAAGAATGCATCTGCAATAACATCTTTAATGAATATCTTCCCTTTTTGTTCGGCTTCTTTATATGATTTGACAGCAGCTGTAATGCCTTGAGCATTCTTTATTTTGTCAAATGTGTTGTTTGTATATACTTGATTGTGAAATTCGCGCTCAGCCAAGTCATACCCCCACTTCTTGAATCCACCTTCAGTGAATTTCATAATATTTCCTTTGTGTACCAAAGTTACTGAGGGCAATTTATGCTCAATGGCATATTCAATAGCAGCACGCACCAATCTTTCTGTTCCCTCTCTCGACACAGGCTTGATACCTATCGATGTTGTTTCAGGAAATCGAATATTAGTTACCCCCATATCGTTCCTTAGAAAGTCAAGTACCTTCTTAACCTCAGGAGTTCCAGCATTCCACTCTATTCCTGCGTATATATCTTCCGTGTTTTCTCTAAATATAGTTATGTTCACCTTCTCAGGCTCGAGCAGTGGAGTTGCTACCCCTTTGAACCAACGAACTGGACGCAAGCAAACATACAAATCAAGCTCTTGCCTCAGCGCAACGTTCAATGAGCGAATGCCTTCTCCCACAGGAGTAGTTAGCGGACCCTTGATACCAATTAGATAATCACGAAAAGCTTGTATTGTTTCCTCTGGAAGCCAGTTGCCCGTTTCTATATGAGCCTTCTCACCTGCTAATACCTCTTTCCAATCAATCTCTCTCTCATCATTGTATGCTACACTAACTGCTTTATCAACAATTTTTTTTACTGAAGCCCAAATTTCCTTCCCTACCCCATCTCCTTCAATAAAAGGAATTGTTGGACGGTTCGGCACAGTAATACCATTATTATTATATTCAATTCTTTGAGCGTTCATTTTTAGATTGCATTTATAAATGAAGTGTTTGAAAGAGGACACTATCAACTAATGAGAAGTTTTCAAGTGATATCATTTAAACATAATTTTAACAAGAAAGTTCACGTTCTTATTTCAATTAGTGGTTTGCATGCATTGTTTTACAAAACAATACTAATGCCAAAACAGATATTGAATATCTGCAAGGATATATGCATCATCTCCTCTATGCGTTTGCGAATTTAATAAAAAATATCTAAATGGATGGTCGCTTTGATTATATTTTGTATTTTCGGAGCAAAATTGCCAATAGGCAACTAATACACGTTAAAATTAGATAGAATGAACGAAGAAGAAAAAGTAAAAGGGTTACCTGAAAATGCTTCGCGTGAGCTAAAACCAGGTGAAGAGTACAACCCAGTAATGTCTCCAGACAAAGAGTATAGGGAGGTCAATTTCAGGTCAGTATCAATTGGCCTACTAATGGCAGTTTTGTTTTCGGCTGCTGCTGCCTATCTCGGACTAAAGGTAGGGCAAGTATTTGAAGCTGCCATTCCAATAGCTATTATTGCCGTTGGACTATCAACTGCTACAAAGCGCAAAAACTCATTAGGAGAAAATGTTATAATTCAATCCATCGGTTCAAGTTCGGGAGTGGTTGTTGCAGGTGCAATTTTCACATTGCCCGCATTATATATATTACAAGCTAAGTACCCAGACATATCAGTAAGTTTTTTACAGGTATTTGTAAGTTCACTTTTAGGAGGTATTCTTGGTATTCTCTTCCTCATTCCTTTCAGGAAGTATTTTGTGAAAGATATGCATGGGAAATATCCTTTCCCTGAAGCAACTGCCACTACACAAGTGTTGGTATCGGGCGAAAAAGGTGGTGACCAAGCAAAGCCATTGCTTTTAGCTGGTATGATTGGTGGACTTTACGACTTTATCATTGCCACATTTGGTGGGTGGGCTGAGGTATTCACCTCGCGAGTAGTGCCAGCAGGTATTGAACTTGCCGACAAAGCAAAAGTTGTTTTCAAACTCAATGTTGGTGCAGCAGTTCTAGGACTTGGCTACATTGTTGGTTTGAAATATGCAGCCATTATCACAATTGGTTCTGCCATGGTGTGGTTCATTATCATTCCTTTGCTACCTTTCGTAAGCGACGCAATGGCAACTACCCTCAACCCTGCATTTGTTGGAACAATCAGCAGCCTGTCACCCGAAGATATATTTTCCACCTTTGGTCGTCACATCGGTATTGGGGGTATTGCTATGGCGGGAGTTATAGGTATTATCAAATCGTGGGACATTATTAAAGGTGCAGTAGGTTTAGCTGCCAAAGAGATGGGTGGAAAACTACCCGCCTCGGATGTGGAAGTAAAAAGAACACAGCGCGACATCTCTATGAAGTTTATTTCCATAGCAGTAATAGTTGCATTGGTTGTTACTTTCATCTTTTTCTATTTTGGTGTGGTTCATAATTTACTACACGCCATAGTAGCCATATTAGTTGTAGCCATAATAGCCTTCTTGTTTACGACGGTTGCAGCAAATGCAATTGCTATTGTAGGAACCAACCCTGTATCGGGTATGACACTTATGACTCTGATACTTGCATCAGTTGTTTTGGTAGCAATTGGATTGAAAGGCACAACAGGAATGGTAGCCGCCATGATTATTGGTAGTGTTGTTTGTACAGCGCTCTCCATGGCTGGAGGATTCATTACCGACCTGAAGATTGGTTATTGGTTAGGAACAACACCAAAGAAGCAAGAGACATGGAAGTTCTTAGGAACTTTGGTGTCAGCAGCTACAGTTGGTGGGGTTATCATTTTGTTGAACAAAACATATGGCTTTGTTGGCGAGGGTGCATTGGTTGCACCTCAGGCAAATGCTATGGCTGCCGTGATTGATCCATTGATGACAGGAACTGGTGCTCCTTGGATTCTATATATTGCTGGAGCATTGCTTGCAATTGTTCTTACATTCTTGAAGATACCCGCTTTGGCTTTCGCCTTGGGTATGTTTATTCCTTTCGAGTTGAATATCCCTTTACTAATTGGTGGAGGTATCAGTTGGTTTATTGCCTCTCGAAGTAAAGATGCTGCATTGAACACAGCACGCAGAGAGAAAGGAACATTGCTTGCCTCTGGTTTAATTGCTGGAGGTGCATTGATGGGAGTGGTTAGTGCTGCTATCAAATTTATTCAAGACATACCAGCAGATGCAGCTATTAAAGCAGCAGGAACTATAAGTCCTGAAGAGATTATGGAGATCAAGAAAAGCTATAACTGGATTAATGATGCATGGGCAAACAGTGATGGTGCTATTTGGCTATCACTGGTAATGTTCGCACTATTGTGTGGTTATTTGGTTTGGGATTCAATGAGGGCAGAGAAGGAATTATAATTCCTTTTCAAGAAACGAGCAATTAATACGCTCGTTTTTATTACAACTATTTATTAAAGCAAACTGCTTGCTTTCGTCACAACATTAGGTGATGATAGCAAGCAGTTTCTTTTATATTAATCACACTCACATGCATCGATTTATACTTATACTGTTTCAGCTGAGCAAAAGCAACTTCGATGCTGCAAAGTTATTTTATCTACATCTTTCTATAAGTTTCCCTTACAGCCTTCTTCTCATAAAAGGTTATCGCAATTCCAGCCAAAATAAGTAAGCCACCCACCAATTTCTCAACAGTAATTGCTTCGTCAAGAATAAACCATGCAAGAATACTGGCAAAGACAACCTGACTCAGCAGCGAGAGTGACAATCGAGTAGCACGCATGCGCTTAGTGGCATAACTAATCAACAGCCAAGCAAGCAATTGGCTCACAAGTCCCTGAATTAATAATGACACCCAAGCATGGGTAGAGAAACCCCACAGAGTTTGTCCGGCAATCACGTTTACAGCAAGTAAGAAAAGAGCACTACTCACTGAACTAAGGGTGATGAAAGAGACAACCTCCATTTTTGTTAATACATGCTTGCTCAAAAGAATATAGAGTGCATAGAAGAAGCCAGAAAGTACACCCAGTATGAATGCCCTATCAAACGATAATGTTAGAAATACCTGAACGCCAATAAAGATAGCTATCCCCACCATTGCAACAGCTGTACCCACCCAAAAAGATCGGCGCGGTTTGTTTTTGAAAAACAAAAATGCAATTACTCCCACCCAAATAGGTGCCAGATTGGTAAGTAGTGTTCCTTGAGTTGCAGTAGATTGTTGTATGGACAAGTTCCACAGCGAAATGTCGGTTGCAAAGAGAATGCCACATATTACACCCAACCATGCTACTTGCCAAGAAGGTACCTTGAATGATCCAGTTATCGATACATAGCCAACTAATGCAACCGCAGCAATTGCCATCCGATAGAATGCAGAAGTAAGCCCAGAAGTAAGTTGCATACCAACAATTACGGGAAACAAAGAGATAGCTAAAATTCCAATCAATAAGGCAATACGGGTCTTTTTCATTTATGAGGGTGTGATGTGAAATGTGATTGCAAAAATAGTTCTAATAAGGATAAGAAAGAAAACAATGATAATAATTATGACACACATATCAGTGAGTCAACTATAAAAGTAATCAGTGACTTATCTTCAAATAAATCACACATAATCTTCTCTTTTATTTTGCAAGATAAATTATTACACTATATTTGCAGAACAATAGCGCCTATTTACCTAAATAACCGACTATTGACAACTGAATCAGCACGTGCAAGAAAAAACATTATTCAAACAATGTACGTTATTACTGTACATGTAATCTGAAACAAAAGCAGAAAATATAGAATTCACAATTATATAAGAAATTGTGGTAGGGCGCAAAAAA
>DATERO010000139.1:0-6290 GCA_035271465.1 Dysgonamonadaceae bacterium
CCTTCTCATTGTGTCCATTCTTGCGTCCTCCTGCCAAGAATTTCTCTTTCAGAGGATTCATCTCCTCTATCTTCTTTTTACCCATTGCTTTTCGCAACTCATCGGATTGACCACGGGTGAAATCTGCCAGTAAACGTGACAGAAGCATCACCTGTTCTTGATAAACAGTAATTCCGTATGTCTCATCGAGATATTCTTGCATGATGGGAATATCATATGATATTTCTTCACGACCATGTTTACGTGCCACAAAAGATGGAATATAGTCCATAGGACCTGGTCGATAGAGTGCATTCATCGCGATCAAGTCTTCAAATTTCGTAGGTTGAAGTTCTTTGAGGTATTTCTGCATACCCGCTGACTCAAATTGGAATGTACCACTTGTTTTTCCCTGGCTATATAGTTCGTATGTTTTTGTATCTTCTAAATTAATTTGACTAATATCGATTTTCTCACCTGTTGTGTGTTCAACATTCGCCAATGCATCTTTGATAATTGACAAAGTCTTTAAACCCAAGAAGTCCATCTTGATAAGACCAGTTTCTTCAATAACAGACCCATCGTACTGAGTAACTAACAGCTTTTCTTTGGTTGTTTTGTCGTCGGCAGTACTCATAGGAACGATATCCGAAATATCTGTTTGTGATATAATCACACCACAAGCGTGAACTCCTGTACTGCGAACGTTCCCCTCCAACATCTGCGCATACTTTAATGTGTCACGAATAACTGGGTTGTCACTTTTAGTAGCTTGTTTTAATTCGGGAACAAATTCAATAGCATTTTTTAAATTGATCTTTTTACCTGGAATTCTATCGGGAACAAGTTTAGATAATCTATCTGCTTCTGATAGTGGTAACTTTTGAACGCGTGCCACATCCTTGATAGCTGATTTTGTAGCCATTGTCCCGTAGGTAATGATACGTGCCACTTTCTCTTTCCCATATTTCTCGGTTACCCAATGCAGTACCCTGTCACGACCTTCATCGTCAAAGTCCACATCAATATCAGGCATCGATATTCTATCAGGATTTAAAAAACGCTCAAATAGCAAATGGTATTTTATGGGATCAATGTCGGTAATTCTAAGACAATAAGCAACAGCCGAGCCTGCAGCTGAACCCCGACCAGGACCAACAGCTACATCCATTTCGCGAGCGGCATTTATAAAATCTTGAACTATCAGGAAGTAACCGGGGTATCCCATCTTCTTCATTGTGTCTAGTTCAAAGTCCAGTCGCTCTTTTATCTCATCGGTCAGGTTCTCGCCGTATCTTTTTTTTGCCCCTAGATAAGTAAGGTGTGCTAAGTAATCGGATTCCAATTTAATACGGATTACTTTCTCATACCCACCGAGGCGTTTAAACACTTTGAGCCCAAATTCTTTCTTTAGCTCATCTTCGCTATATCGTGTTTTGTATTCTTCTTCTGTACCGAATGATGCTTCGATTGGATAAAAAGGCATCAATGCATCGTGGTCAATAGAGTAATGCTCTATTTTATTTGCTATTTCCAATGTGTTGGACAGCACGTGAGGCATATCGGCAAAAACCTGATTCATTTCAGCAGTAGTCTTCAACCACTCTTGCTTGCTATATCGCATTCGGTTTTCGTCATCAAAGTCTCTGCCCGTACTTAAACATATCAATCGGTCATGTGCATCAGCGTCTTCTTCGTTTACAAAATGCACATCATTTGTTGCTATTACTTTTACATTGAGTTTTTCTGCAATCTTTATCAACTCTTTGTTTACACGCTCTTGTTTTACATAGGTTGTAGCATCAGCATCAGGTCTATTTGTTTTGTGACGTTGCAATTCTAGGTAGTAATCATCGCCAAATACAGATTTGTACCATTTCACCGCTTCTTCAGCTTCCTCTATTTCACCATTATCCACCTTTCTTGATATCTCACCACCTAAACAAGCTGAACTTACGATCAAACCCTCGCTGTATTTCTCCAATAGCTCTTTATCAATACGTGGACGATAATAGAAACCTTCCGTCCAACTTTTGGAAACTATTTTGATCAGATTTTGGTAGCCTTTGAAGTTTTTAGCCAATACTACTAAATGCCATCCACTACTATCCACTTTATCTTTTTGTGAAAAACGATCTCGACGAGCTAAATAGCACTCACAACCAATAATAGGTTTGAACAGATTCTTTTGTTCAAGTTCTAATTTATTTTTGAGTTCTAATTCAAGCGCATCAATATCTTGATCAGAGGATTTACTTTGCAATACCCTTAATTCATTTTCAATTTTTCTTATTTTGGCTTTAACAGGAGCATTTTTCTTGGATATATAATTCACAAAATCTTTCACTCCATACATAACCCCATGATCGGTCAACGCAAGGGCTTTCATGCCATCTTTCATGGCTTTATCTACTAGGCGAGCAATGCTTGCTTGACCATCTAGCAAGGAATATTGAGAGTGAACATGTAAGTGTACAAATGACTGCATTTCAGGGGTATAGCTTTTATAATGATTTTTGATTCATACAAATATAAGATTTTTATACTTACATTTCGCCTTAATTTTTGAATATCTTTTTCTATGATTCTTTATCTTCCAAAGGCTCTGTCAGTTGTGATATGTTACAAATAATAGAGGCGATACTTTCACTATAATTATATGAAAACTATCTGATAGGACTAAATAAAGAAATTGAAAAACTTACGTAACTATTAATATTGAAGATAATTAGATAGTACTTATTAGTGCGTCATATAGCAATGAGCTTTTGAGAAGTGCTCAACCTTTTTTCTATGAAAAACTGCTTATGCGATCACCCCTACATCTATGTGTTAGTGACTTAAGAAGAAACACTTTTGGATTTGGCTTTATACCAGAAATATAAGCGATTCTATGTTTTAGCTTCTTCATTTCATAAGTAATGAAGTTTCTTTGTTTGTATTCACACTCCATTTCAAGCAATTTGACTCATAGTGCAAGCGTTCAAAGAGCTTACTTGTAACTCTCCAATACTATAGACATGCGGAAACTTCAGTAAAATATTTTTTTACTGAAAAGGCGGCTAAAGCCAATACTTAGAAAAAAGTATGAAATTTTCCTTATCGAATATTAGCAATCGAAATGATATCTGCAAAAACACCTGCAGCTGTTACAGTTGCACCTGCACCGTAACCTTTTATTACCATTGGATATTCATTATACCTTTCGGTGGTAATCATGATGATGTTGTTGCTTCCCTCCAAATCGTAGAATGGATGACCTTTCTCAACTTCTTGAAGAGATACACTACACTCACAGTCATCACGATTTCCATTATCATAGGTTGCCACTAATCGTAACCGTTTACTCTCAAGTTCCAGTTTTTCTCGTCGTTTCTCGAAGCTTTCGTCCATTTCACCAATAGTGTTCCAAAAATCTTCTAGCGTACCATCAAAATATCTTTGAGGAATGAGTGGTGTTATATTTACATCGTCTTGCTCAATAGAGCCACCTGCTTCACGCGATAAAATAACTAGCTTTCTCACTACATCAAGCCCACTTAGATCAGTTCTTGGATCGGGCTCGGCAAAATTTGCATCAACTGACAGTTTAATTGCTTTACTAAATGGAATATCTTCACTCAATGTATTGAAAATAAAATTAAGTGTACCAGAAAGTACAGCTTCCAGTTTAATAATCTTGTCACCAGAGGTTGTCAGTGAATTCATTGTGTTTATAATGGGAAGCCCTGCACCAACATTTGTCTCAAAGAGAAACTTTACACCATTTTGGCGTGCAGTCTCCTTTAGTGTACTGTAGTTTTCATAGTCCGATGATGCAGCAATTTTATTGGCTGTTACAATTGATACGTTGTTAGACATTAGTTCTTCATATAATTCTGAAACATCATGACTTGCTGTACAATCAACAAATACTGAGTTGAAAATATTCATTTCAAATATTTCGTTACAAATTCTTCCTGGCGAACTTTTTACTCCATTTGTCATTAGATTATCATAATAATCCTCCAAATCTATTCCGTCTCGATTGAATAAAGCTTTTCGTCCGTTCGCAATTCCAACAATATTCATTCGAAGCTTGTTTTGCTCCTTAAGTGTCTCTTGTTGTTGTTTGATTTGAGTTAACAGTTTACTGCCCACTGTTCCTGTACCAACAATAAATAGATTGAGGTCTTGATAAGGAGAAAGGAAAAAAGAGTCGTGAATAACATTAAGTGCTTTTCGGAGATTGTCTTTGGCAATCACACATGAAATGTTCGTTTCTGAAGCACCTTGTGCTAATGCCATAATGCTGATACCATTTCGTCCAAGTGCTTCAAAGAATTTACCAGCAACACCTGGAACGTGCTTCATATTTTGTCCTACAATGGCAACAGTTGACAAATTATATTCAACTCCAATTTCATTGATGCTCCCTATTTCTATCTCAGAGGCAAATTCTTCTCTTAGCACCTTTTGTGAGATGGCTGCATCAGATGTGCTTACACCAATAGAAGTGCTGTTTTCGGACGATGCCTGTGAAACAAGAAATACGCTTATACCATTTTGAGCGAGCGTCTTAAATATTCTATTATTTACACCAATAATGCCCACCATTCCCAAGCCTTGTATGGTTAAGAGTGCAGTGTCACTAATTGAGGAGATACCTTTGATAACTTTTTTGTCCTCTTTCGATTGTTTATTCAATATAAGTGTACCTTTTGAAGAAAAGTTAAAGCTATTTCTAACTCTAATAGGAATATTTTTGTGATAAACAGGAAAGATAGTGGGCGGATAAATTACTTTTGCACCAAAATTGCTCAATTCAATAGCCTCAATATAGGACAACTCTTCTATTACATAAGCTGACTGAATAATCTTTGGGTCAGCCGTCATAAAACCATCTACATCAGTCCATATCTCCAAAACAGATGCATTTAGTGCTGCTGCTATAATTGAAGCTGTGTAATCAGAACCTCCTCGACCTAAATTGGTAATGTCGTTTTCATCTCTACTTGCCGAGATAAAGCCTGGCACAATTGCAACACTACTTGTGTTTTGCAATTGCTCTTTTATAAGTCTGTTAGAAAGTGATATATCCGGGATGTGTTTATTAAACTGCTTTACGGTTTTGATAAACTCAGTTGAGTCATAAAGTTTTGCATTAGGTATAATTTTACTCAGAATAAGACTTGAAAACCGTTCTCCATAGCTTACTATATTATCGGATGACTTTTGAGATAAATCTCCAATTAGATATACACCACGTAAAATATTTTTCAAGTCTTCAAATAGAGGTTTTAGCTCCTCATGCAATTCGAGCTTAACCTCCTCTGAGTGAATTGACTCATCAATTATTTTATGATGTTGATTTTGGATTAAATCAAATATCATTTCGTATTTTCTATCAGCATTTAGAGCATAGTCCGCAGCCTTAAGGAGTTGTTCGGTTATTCCATAAAGCGCTGATACAACTATTATAACAGGTTCATGTTCTTGACCTATTATATTCTTTACTTTATTTATACCTTCGGTAGTTCCTAAGGAAATACCTCCAAATTTCATCACTTTCATCTTGCTGTAAAACGATTAATTGTTATTATTTTTTTGTTAATAAAATATTTGTGGAATAGATACTTTAGTCAATATATTTCGACACAGTTGACAATGTAAAGTTATGGTTAGCACTAAGGAAGTGCACATTTTTTATTTTCCCCCCAGACGGGGCATGAGGTAAGATAGCATATATGTAGAGTGCAAATAAATCATAATTTGATGCATTTGCTCACAAAGATACAGTATTTATCTGCATATAATAGAGAAATGACACTAAAATTGCCAAGAGTATTTAACGCGTAATATTCACGTTATTTCAGCTTTACGTAGATGCAAGATGTCAAGTTCAGGTGATATAACTTATATAATCCATTAGTGCACATGTAAAGTCACATTTTTCACAATTGAGACTATTATTACAAATGCAACTATTAAATTAATTGAGAAGATAGTATTTCTACATGCGCGTCCCACTCTCTACTCAGTATTTTCCTCCTATGCACGGTGCAGACCTACTTTCTACTGAGTATTTTTCATTTCTGCACGCGCAGAGACACAATCTACTCAGTATTTTCTATGTCTGCAGTTGCAGAGACACAATCTACTCAGTATTATTCATGTCTGCAGCTGCAGAGTCATAATCTACTGAGTATTTTCGATGTCTGCAGCTGCAGAAACGCTTTCTACTCAGTATTTTCTATGTCCGCCCGTTCCGAAATAGTTCTCAGTGAGTATTTATTTTAATTTCGCAGTTGTAAGAGTTTTGTTCATTGCCG
>DATERO010000140.1:0-2923 GCA_035271465.1 Dysgonamonadaceae bacterium
GAAACCCCTAATTTTTACAAAATAGATGTGGAAGGTGCAGAAGCATCTGTTTTAAAAGGAATGAAAGGATTGCTTCGAAAGCCACCGCTTCAAATTGCATTGTGCACTTATCACAATGGGGAAGATTTGGAGAAGTTTACAAGTTTTTTCACAAAAAACGGGTTCAGCGTTTATCCAAATCCTGGGTTGATGATTTTCATGAATGACATGCAAAACATGCACCCCCCATACTTCAGAACAGGTTTAATAAAAGCAACAAAACATGAATGAAGCAACAGATAAAAAAGTTTGCATCGTTATTGTCTCATACAACTTTGAGCCCTGGATTGATGTATGCCTTTCTTCGGTGTATGCATCAACCATCTCCTCAACAGTTGTAGTGATAGACAACAATTCAAACGATAACACAACCGAGATAATTGAAAGCAAATATCCACAAGTAGTTTTATTTAAAAAGAATGAAAACCTTGGCTTTGGGAAAGCCAATAATGTGGGGATGGTTTATGCTTTAGAGAATAATTATGATTATGTGTTTCTCCTAAACCAAGATACGTGGATTGAAGCCGATATGTTGGAAAAACTAATTGATGTAGCAGAGAAGAATCGCGACTTTGGGATTATATCTCCTGTTCACCTCTCATCTGATGGCACGTCTCTTGACCACGGCTTTGCCAACTACTCCAAAATAGAAACTCTTGAGCAACTACCTCAACCCACCAATCAATTGGTTGAACTTCCCTTTGTAAATGCTGCCTTCTGGTTGCTCCCAATTGAAACAGTGAAAAGAATTGGAGGATTCAATCCTCTATTCTATCATTATGGCGAAGACAGAAACTACATACAACGTGTAATATATCATGGATTTAAAGTGGGCTATCTACCCAATGCGTTTGCCACACACGATAGACAAAATAGAGAAGTATCCAACAGTGACTTTTTGTATGCAGAGTACGTATATTTCCTGAGCGAATTGGCTAACATCAACTACAACTTTCCCAAAGCGATAGCTTATAGCGTATTTGCCGCTATAAAGAAAATGTTTACTGAAGGATATGGTGGAAGGGCTTACAATTCGGGGGCTTATTTCAAGATGGCATTGCTATTATTGAGGAAAGTATCTGACAGTAATGAAACTCGCAAAAAAACAAAAATGGTTGGGGTGCATTATCTTAAGACCTGATTATAAGCCTTTTTATTAACGAAATATTCGATGACGTAAAGATGACATAAGGATTTTACATGAAATATGATTGATGTAATGTATTTTTGTCATTAAAGAAATGAAAATATGGAAGATAAAAATCTGTCGCAAAGAGTAAAGGAGTTAAGAAAAAACAAAGGATTATCTCAAGAAGAATTGGCTAAAACAGCTGGACTATCTTTGAGAACAATTCAACGAGTGGAAAATAGAGAGACAGAACCTACTGGTGATACCCTTAAAAGAATTGCCACAGCTTTAAACAGCACACCTGCCGAGTTACTAAACTGGACCAAAAACACACTAAAAGCAACAATTAAGACCAAAAATGAATACTTGCATATATTTGAAGACAAATTGGTTATAAGTAAAGGTCCAAAAATAAAAGACAAGTTTGAAGATTATAGCAAAAATGTTGACAACACATTTAAGTCATTAACAGTGTCTTTAATTAGTGTTCCAATATTTACAGCTTTTACGGTCTATTTCTATATTTCGAAAAGTCCTGAATCTGCAATATATCCAGGAGCTTTAGCATTCTTTTTTTTCATTTTAGCAATTAGGACATTACTTTTCAACTCTAATTCCTCATTAATTAAAATGGAGAGCATAACCGAAATGAAAATTAAAAGAAGACTATATTATAGATGGCTTATAATTTCTTATAAAGAATCGGGTAGAGTAAAAGAGAGACTCCTTTTTCTTGAAAAGAATCAGGCAGAAAACATGAAAAACAGTCTATTATCTGAGAAGCTAATTGAAGAAAAAAACATAAAACTCAAGAGCAAGATAATTAGTTATCAAACATTTATTATCGCACTTGCAATTATAGTTGCTCTATACTTTACATTTATTGAAAAAACCAAAGATGGAATGCCATACTTTGGAGTCATCATGTTGTTTATTATTATTGTTATGATAATAGAGATTATATTTAAATTGATAGCTCCATTGTTCAATACTACAAAAGGCCAATAAAAGAGATAGGTAATGAGTGGGAGAGTATCGGGCTTTCGAAAACCAAGTAATGACTAAATTAAACAATAGGTATAGGATTGAATCAAACCGTTTGCAGTTTTGGGGTTATTCTGCAAGTGGACACTATTTTATTACTATTTAAACGTGAATAACTTCAACCTTAAATGGTTCAAGAAAAAAACCACCTAGTTAACATTGTTTAGCTAAATGGGGGGGGGGGGCATATATATTTCACTTACCTTTGATATATTAATAAATTGCCACATAAAACCGCTACATTTACAATTAAAACTAACGTCAATCTAAAATAAATTATAATCACTACACCTAAAAGACTTCTAAAATGAAAAAAATCTACACATTACTTTTAGCATCAATCATTGTCACATCAATTCAGTCACAAACTGTTGACTTGTCTCTTAAACTTGAGAAGGGTAAGGAGTATAGACAAGTTACTACCTCAAAATCTACTGTTGAACAAAACATGATGGGTCAAGAGATAAACATGACCATGACTGTGAATGGCGCAATGACCTATAATGTAGAGAACATCAATGAGGATATCTATGAAATGAAGGCAATGTATAATGAGCTAAATATGTCTATGGAAATGCCCCAGGGTACAGTAAAATATAGCTCTGAAACAAAAGATACAGTTGATGGTGTATCATCGCTTTTTAGTGACATCAAAAACAAACCTTTTGAATTAGAGATAAACAAAAAAGGAAGGGTAAAAGAGGTTAGAAA
>DATERO010000141.1:0-5891 GCA_035271465.1 Dysgonamonadaceae bacterium
TTCAGACAGGTTCTAAATGGGAAAAATGTTTGAAAAAGTGTCCAAATTTAGTTATATTGCAGGATAACGAAAATCTAACGAAATGGGAAAAATCGATATTAACAGTTTGGGTATTTCCGGGAAGATAGGACCAATTATTGCCTATGTTACTAAAACCGGAAAACAGGTATTTAAAAAATATGTCGTGCCCAAAGATCCGAGAACTGAGAAACAGCTGGCATCGAGAATGAGGTTTGGACTTGCCAACAGTGCGGCATCACCTCTCAATAAAGCATTAAAACGAAGTTTCAGCAATCAGGCAAATGCATACAGGAAAACGGTATCCCAAATCCTAAAGAATGCTATACAGGGTGAGTATCCCAACTACAGTATTGACTACAGCAGGATAAAGATTGCAGAGGGAGAACTTGAGTCACTTCCGGGCGTGACAATGAGCTGCGATATTGAATCGGCCACAGCATCATTCAAATGGGATGGAGAGTTTAACAGCAGCTCCCACAGGGAAGGAGCAGTTGACAAGGTGAATTTTATCTGTCTTAATGAAACTGTATCGAAGGCAAAAAGCTTTATAGACTGCGCTCTGCGTCAAAATGGTAATGCAGAGATTAATCTTAGCGACATAATAAGCAGCAACAGAGATAAATTGCACTTCTGGGTTTACCTCACATCGACAGATGGGAGGAATTCGGCAGGATACTATGCAGGGAGCAGTTAGCCTGTCAGCTCAAACCCTCCAGGTGACGTACATCTTGTGCCAGATAACTTCTATAATTCATATATCTTATTGATTAAATATGGAAGCTGGATTTAATAATTATTTATAACATAATTGAGTCTGCAAAAGTAATTATTTATTTTTACATATCGATATATATAATTATTTTATTAACAGAGAAAGGCATAAAAAACCACAACAGGTTGAAATTTTTGCTAATAAGCTGGATTATCAACAGGTTGCAGAATTATATAATTCTAACAAATCGGGAAAAACGGTTGGTCAAGTAGTTTTGGTTAAAATGGGCTGTTTACCGTTAGTATGGAGTATTATATAAGGTTTGTGAGGTTTATATAGGAAATCAACGGTTAAATCTGTAATAATACAACAGAGGATCATACTCCCCCGCAAGAATTTTAAGAACCAGATTCATCCCCTGAACAGAGAAAGTGATACCATTACCACCCAGTCCCAGTACAAAAATTGCATTTTTAAAATCAGGATGCTCACCAATGTAAGGCAAACCATCTTTAGTTGTACCAAAAGCACCCGTCCAATTATAATCCTCCTTAAAATAGATAGTCGGGAACAACCTCCTCAATTTCTCCTGAAGCCTCACTGCTTTCCGGTCCTTTATCTTATCACGAATCTCACCATTTCTGAAAGGCACATCCTCACCACCCACCAGCAGACGCCTATCATCAGTAGTACGCATATAAATATATGGCAAATCGGTATCCCAGATCAATATATCCTTCAACTCATCATATAGGTTAATATTCTGCTCGCTCACACAGGCGAAAGTACTTATTATATTAGCATATCTTTTTTTGAACATCCTGAATGTCTCAAAGCCAGTGCAGAAAACAACCCGTTTGCACACCACTTTATAACCCTCTTCAGTAATTATTGTAACAGGAGAACCATAGTTTATTTTCTTGATCGATGTATGATCAAACACACGCAATCCCCTTTCGCTGTTTTTACGAAACAGTTCATGAGCAAACATAAACGCATCTATCGATGCACCCTCTTCAGAAAGGATTCCGGGAAAAGACTCCATCTTATAATTTCTCTTTATAGTATCAGGGGAAAGCCATTCAACATTCAGTCCATACTTCTTCCGATACTCATACTCACTCTCCAGATCCTTTACAGCCTCCTTACTATGAGCAACCTGCAAAGATCTCTTCATTTCGAAACCGGCATCAAGATTTTCGGTTTTAACTAAATCATTCAGAATATTTATTGAATCAATACCGGCATTGTAACATGAAACCGCCCCTTCGGGTCCAATCATCTCCGCCAATTTAACCATCGGTGTATCAATCTCATACTGCAGCATAGAGGTAGTAGCAGCAGTACTCCCCGTACCAATATCACGCTTGTCGATAACCACCGTATCATACCCAGCTTTCAGCAAGGCGTGACTGATAAGCGATCCGGTGATACCACCACCGATAACAGCAATATCGCAATTAATATCACTTTCCAATGAAGGATAACTCTTCAGTATCCCGTTTTTTAATAACCAAAAAGCTTCAGGTGTACGCAGTTTCATATTGTCCCAATTTTATAATACTACTCTTATAACAATATTAACCGCTAATTGTATCAATCCAATTCACAACAATATATAATAATCTATAATGCCGAAGATAGATGGAAAACCAAACCTTTTAGTTGTCTGTTTTTAATAAGTCTATAAGAGTCAATTAATTTGAAGAAACCAATAAGGGATTCAGTAATAGATAAACAATCAAACCAAAAACAAAAAATATGCGTATAAATGGAATAATGTTTCAATACTTCGAATGGTTTCTTTCAGATGACGGAAGCTTGTGGAACAGACTAAAAGGTGATGCGGAGCGACTCAAAGAGATAGGTATAACCGCGGTATGGATACCACCCTGTATAAAAGGAACAGGCTCCAACGATGTGGGATATGGAGCATATGATCTTTACGACCTGGGGGAGTTTGACCAGAAAGGGACTGTACGCACAAAATATGGTACAAAAGAGGAGCTTCATCAGGCTATAGATGCCCTGCACGAGCAAGGAATAGGCGTATATGCCGATGTTGTGCTCAATCACAAAGGGGGTGGAGATGAGCTGCAGACCTTCACCGTGGTGGAAGTTAACCCCGAAGACAGGAACGAAGTGATATCAGAACCATTTGAGATTGAATCATACACCTCCTTCACCTATCCCGGGAGAAACGGAAAATACTCCGACTTCAAATGGAGCTGGGAACACTTCTCGGCAACGGACTATAACCACAGAGACCCAAAAGATGCAATCTACGTAATCCAAGGCGAAAATAAAGGAGTAAACCCCGATGATAAGTCGGTCGGCCAACAATTTGGCAACTTCGACTACCTCCTCTACAACGATATCGATTTCAAACACCCCGATGTACGTGAAGAGTTGAAAAGATGGATCAGCTGGTTTATCAATGAGACAAAAGTTGACGGCTTGCGGCTTGATGCAATAAAACATATGAGCGACTGGTTCATCAGGGAGTTTATCGGTCACGTAAGAGCAGAATTTGGAGAAGAATTTTTTATTGCAGGAGAATACTCCTATTATGTAGATATGGACCTCGACCCCTTCCTTGCCAATGTAGAACATAGACTCGACCTGTACGATGTAGTACTCCACTACCACTTCAGGCAATGCAGTCTTGACGGTCCCGGCTACGACATGAGCACCATTTTAAACGACACCATTGTGGAGAAATATCCCGAACTGGCAGTCACCTATGTAAACAACCACGACTCCCATCTTGAAGATGAAGATCTCTATGTACTGGATTGGTTCAAACCCCTGGCATACGCACTGGTCCTGCTTCGTAAAGATGGTTACCCCTGTATATTCTTTGGCGACTACTATGGAATTGAGGGACCCAATCCACGTGAAGGACAACAATGGATAATTGATCAGCTGCTCGATATAAGGCGCGATTTTGCCTATGGCGACCAGGATGATTATTTTGACCATAACAGCATAGTAGCCTGGATACGTCGTGGCGATGAAAACCATCCCGATGGCTGCGTAGTAGTTATGAGCAATGACGAAGCAGGCGATAAGAGAATATTTGTGGGAGATGACTATTCAGGAACAGCATGGATTGATAAATTAGGCCATATAGAAGGAGAAATAATAATCGAAGAAGATGGTCACGCCAACTTCCCCGTTGGAGAAGGCTCCGTTTCAGTCTATATCAGGAAAGTTTAGACCGGTTGATACTATCCAGCGCCTTAATCAAATCAACACCCTTTCCCAGCACAGGAGAAAAGATATCACCCTTTTTATCAATACGATCCAGCGCATTGCGAATGGTGAAATCCTGAATCGACAAATCCTTTTTATCCAGCATATCCAGATCGAGCGTACTGCTCTCCGTTGCCGAGTACAGTTTTACCGGAATATTCACCAGTCCGAACCCAATAGCCCCATTCCAAATTGGTTTCATAATTATAATATTTAGCTGCGATTAGTTATCTCATTTACAACGAATCACGTGGCAAATAATAAAACGAAATGGGGGGTTGATTGTTCAGGCAACATGGGTCAACATTGTAAATATTAAATAATTCAAGGTCATTAGATACATGTTTACTTATATGATCGGTAAAGATTTATATCATCTCCTTTATACTTGTAATTTTGAACAAGCGAGGTCTTATCTTGCAGTTTAATTTATATAATTCTCTTAAGTGACTGAAATAGTATTGTTCTGTAATACCCTCTCCAATAATATATATTCCAGGTTTTAAATCTCTTGTATTTTGTCTTCTACCACCCATTTTAACTTCAAAACAATTTAATCATAAATCAGGAACAGCTCCAAATCTACCCCCCTGATATGCTTTTAACAATGAACTAATCCTATTAAGACCTTTAAACTCAGTTAATGAGTATAGATCTGTTGACCCATCATCTTTTTTACTCGTGAACCATATACTATCTTTCCTTAATAAATCATCTTGCTCTAATAATCCATCATAATGAGTTGTAATCAAAAGTTGCGACCTACCCTGATGCTTTAAAAAATCTTCTAAAATAAATTCAACTAATTTTGGATGAAGAGAAGACTCAATCTCATCAATTGCAAGGAAAGCGTTTTTTTCAATAGCATTAATAATCACGCTTGATAAACCAAAAGTACGTTTTGTACCATCTGACTGCAATCTAATCGGCAACTTATAGACCTCGGTATTTCCAGCATTGTTAATCACTTTATGCTCAAAAAATGTATCCGGTATCTTATAGGTTCTCTCTTTCTTCATTCTTTCATATTCCTCTTTATCAGATATCTCGGTCCTTTTTATTATTAGATCAAATATATTATCCGGTATTTCCTCTTCTACCTCCTCCGTACTGATATTGGTAATGTTAAAGTCTGCTTTGTTTAAATAATTTAAAATGCTATTTAAATCATCTACTCCCTTTTCTAATCTTCTTTTTGCCATATAATCTAATCGAGTGTTTGGTGATACAGGCTTAATGAACTGAGCTTTCATCCATTTTATCACTTCTTCAATCTCAGGTATAGAGATATTAACCTGATTATAAGCAGCTAGTACAGACATATTTGGTAAACACCTGAGCACTATTTCATCTTTTGCTGTTTTACTTATTTTCACCCAACTAGAATTGAATGTTATTTCAGATACAGATCCTTTTAATTGCCTAATAAACAGATTAGCAGGCTGAGTCCCAGGATAAAAGTCAATTTTTTCTAAACAGACTCTTTTTCTATCTAATTCTAATGTGTAGATATACTTAGTCTCATTTACATAGAATGTTAGAGAAAATTTCGACGGTTTATGTGGCGTCTCCTGATCCAGTAAAAATGGTATAGTACCGGTTTTCTCGTCTTTATTATCTTTGGTGGTAAACCAGAATTGTTTCAAAAAATCAAAAGCATTAATCAGATTACTTTTACCGGAAGCATTTGCCCCATATACTATCGCAATCTTTAGAACTCTTATACCTGGAGCTACTTCAACAACCTGATATTCTTCAAAAGAGTTGTCTTTAGTTGCTTCAAAGCTAAAAACGACTTCATCTTTGAATGACAGGAAATTTGCTATTTTAAATTCGAGGATCATATTCTGTAGTTATTATGTGTGGATGAAAGATACATATATTATGCAATAATAGATATTAT
>DATERO010000142.1:0-4098 GCA_035271465.1 Dysgonamonadaceae bacterium
GAGACTAAATCAAGCAGTCAATCATTATAATCATAAAAGACTACATCTGGCTTTTAAAAATAAGTATTCACCAGTTGAATTCAGGAAAAGTTTATTAAATTTGAACACCCAAGAAAGACCGATGGTGATTATTTATGCCGAGGGTAATTATTAAGTCAAGGTGGCATCGAGCCACCTCGTCTTTAACCCAAAGAAAGAACCTCAGGCTCATAATTGTCCGATAATAATTAATTAATACAAGTAGAATTATTAACCAAAACGGTCAACCCTATTTAGGGAAGCTCAAGCTCACATTTTTCAATTTTCAATTTTCAACTTTCAATTAAATAAGTTCTCACTTTCCAATTAATATAAAAAAAGTTCATCAATGAATAAACTATTCCACTTTTAACTCATCTACTTAATGAATGAAAAAACATTAAGCAGTCATTCATTGTTTTAAACAATAGTTTAATACACAGATATGCATACTAAGAGAAACGTAAAACAATAGATTATGAAGCAGACTGTATTTATCTTAATTGCCTTACTCATTACCATGACACATCAGGCACAAAACAAACAATCGATGAATGATAACAATTACACCAACCTATGGCAAAAGGTTGATGATGCGGAGAAGAAGTCGTTGCCCAAATCAGCATCAGATGTGGTAAATATCATTATGAAACAGGCTGTGGACGACAAGAATGGTCCACAAATAATTAAAGCTCTGATTCATCAGGGTAAGTACGACCTTGCAATTGATACAGAGAATGACACCATGATGTTTCACAATCTTACGCAGATGTTGCAATCTACGGATGATGTAACCGAGAAAGCTGTACTTCACTCTATGCTGGCAGAATTGTACATACAGTACTACCAAAACGATTCGTGGAATATAAGAGAGCGTACACAATTGGCAGATTTTGTTCCCGAAGATATGAAGGAGTGGACTAAGAATAACTTCTTTGATAAAGTAGTTACGCATACCAAAGCTTCTTTGACAGAACAAGCTGATTTGGAAAACACCAAGGTGGATAAGTATGCAGCAGTTGTGAATTTAGGGAAAGATTCCAGGCAATTCTATCCTTCCATGTTCGATTTCTTGGCATTGCGTGCACTGGATGTCCTGAAAAAAGTAGATGAAGACCAAGATTTGAGTCGTTCGCTAAACAAAGCGGGCATCGATAAAAAAGATTTGTTTGCACCTGCTAACGAGTTTGTGCAACTGTCAATTGAGCCTGACTCTTCCAATTACAACTTGCAGGTGTTTGTGGTTTATCAGAAGTTGATCTCATCTTTGCAGCGTCGCAACTTGGAGCAGTCGGTTGTGTTGATGGAGTTGGATAAATTGAATTTCCTTAGACGTTTGAATAGTGCTTATAAGCTATATGCTTTTGATGCTATTCATAACTTGTACGAACAATGGAAGGATAAAGATTTCAGCGTGGAGATAGTAAACGAAATGATTGGCTTTTATGAAACACACGAAGTAGGTCGCTTCATGAATGAGGAAAATCAGGTGAAAAACTATCCTGAGACAATTGAATTGTACAACTTGCTGCAGAGGACTATTACTGCATTTCCCAATTACGAGCGTATCAATTTGTTAAAGAACAAACTGAACAACATTACGCAGCCCACATTTACCATAAATAGTGAAAAGTCTTTTACATCATCGGGTGAAAAGAAGTTTAATTTAAAGTATAGAAACCTCATAGAGCTTCGGGTGAAGCTCTATAGGGTCGAGACGCCTCTGATGAATGAGAATATTTACAGGCAGGAGCAAATGAGGAAAGTGAAGAAAACATTCATCAAAGAGATGATTGTTCCATTATTAGCCAATGAACCCTATGTTTTTGATGCGGATTCGTTTCAACTAAACATTGATGATCCGGGTGCCTATAAGTTGGAGTTCGATGCTGATAAGCAAATAGACCCATCATCTTTTTCAGAGTACTACTTTACAGTTTCCAATATTGCATCTTTTGCCCGTTCTTCGTCTCAACAAAATTATGAGTTTTTTGTGGTGGATAGAAATACGGGTAAACCCGTAACGGATGCACAGATTAATATATATACTGTGCCACGCAACTCTCGAGATGATTTTCCAACACTTCTTAAAACAATACCAGTAGATGCTTTGGGAATGGCTCGTTACAATACATCGATGAGCAATGGAACTGTTTTCTATCATGCCGTTTTAAAAGGAGACAATGGGCTACCATTGACTCAGCTGCCTTATAGGTATTACGAGCGCTCTGAACCTGAAAAAGATAAAACAACTGAGACCACCAGCATCTTCACAGATAGAAGTTTGTATCGTCCAGGACAGATAGTCCATTTCAAAGCTATTGCAGCAACAACAATTGATAAAGATCACTCGGCTACAATTAATAAAGCCATTGAGTTTACACTGCGCGATGCTAACAATCAAGAGGTGGCAAAACAATCATTGACCACCAATGAGTTTGGCTCTGTTTCGGGTGAGTTTGTGCTACCGCAAGGAATGCTGACTGGTGGTTTTAGCATTCAAGCAAATAATGGCTCTACCTACTTCAAAGTAGAGGAGTACAAACGACCTACGTTTGAAGTAACTTTCGATAAGATAGAGAAAACGTATAAGTTTGGCGAAGAGGTTACATTGAAAGGTAAAGCCGAAAGCTTTTCGGGTATACAGTTGCAAAATGCTGAAGTGAGCTACACCATTACACGACGCCAAGCTTGGTGGTGGAGATGGGGTGGTGGCGGTGCTGAGCATTATACCGATGGTGTAATAACTACCAATGATGAAGGTGAATTTGAAATAAACTTCACCCCACATTTAACCGATGAAGATGGCAGAGAAGAGACTATCTACTCCTTTACTGTAGAGGCAAGCGTTACTGATGTGAATGGTGAAACACAAGTGACAACACACACTGTTACCGTGGGAACGGTGTCGATGATATTGTCTATGAATATGCCTGAGAAAATGGAGAAGGGTTTTTCTGACGAGATAAAGATTGAGGCAAAGAACTTGGATGGAAATGATATTAAAGCAAAAGGAACCTATCAAATATTCTCGTTAGAGGATAACGACTCCATTCGTCAACAAGTGAGTGAAGGCACTTTTGAAACAGGCATTCAAGCAGAGTTGAAAAGCAAACTAAAAACTAGCCCTTCGGGCAAATATAGAATAAAGCTGAGTGCCCAGGATGATGGGGGCAACACGGTGACTGAAGAAAAGGATGTCCTGTTGTTCTCTTATTCAGACAAGCAACCACCTATCACAACCAACGAGTGGTTGGTGATTAAGAACCCAACATTTAGCAAGACGAAACCTGCAGAAGTGATATTGGGAGTGACCGATAAAAATGTGAATGTACTCTATGAGTTGTGGCAAGGTAACAAATTGCTTGAACGCAAATGGATACAACTAAACAGTGAGAATAGATTGTTTTCCTTTCCACACAAAACTGAGTATGCTGAAGGGGTAACTTTGAGCTTGACTTATGTGAAAGATGATAAGTTTTATACCCACAACATCGGGTTAATGCTTGAAGAAGAGATAACAGATTTAAATATCAAACTGGATGTATTCAGAGATAAGATGTTGCCTGGGGGTAAAGAGGAGTGGCGCATTTCTGTTACAGATGTTAAACAACAACCAGCCTTGGCAGAGGTTTTGGCTTCGATGTACGATTATTCGTTGAATAGTATATATCCAACAAATGAGTGGAGGCTACAATTGCCAAGCAACAGACGATATATAGCTTCACCCCGCTTGCTACAAGATGCTTCTTTTAGCACGAACTCTATTTCGGGATATCAATCTTTGCCTTATCTTGACTTTAAAGAGTTTCAATTTGATGCGTTCAATTGGTTTGACTTCTCTTTTGGTCGATACAAACAATTTATGGTGCGGGGTCTTCAAAGCAGGGTAGCATCGGATGAGGTAGTTGTTGTTGAATTTGGTCAACAAAAGAAAGCGAGTATTGTGGGTTCAGCATCAGTTGAGCTTAGCTCTAACGAAACCATGCCACCAGCACCCGAAGAAGCAGGATCACTTGAAGAGCAAGCACCCCAAATACGAAAAAACTTTGACGAGACTGCTTTCTTCTTCCCACAATT
>DATERO010000143.1:0-2241 GCA_035271465.1 Dysgonamonadaceae bacterium
TTTTTATGATGAGCTAAACCAAAAGTGCATTGATTTTGCCAACAAGAATATTAAAGAGTTGATTTCACATAAGGAGTACAAAACAGTAGTAAAGTTGCTGTTAAATGAAAAAGGATTAAGTTATGGAGAACTCCCTAAGGGGCTTTTACTCTTCCATTCTTATTCAGATAACACAAGAACTCCAATGGAAGAGCACTTAATTGAAGGAGCTATGTATGCAAAAGATGATAAGGGTATGGTGGATGTTCATTTCACTATTTCACCACATCATCAATCGTTGTTTGAGGATTTATTGAATGAAAAAAAGAAAGATTTAGAAAACTCCCTTAATACATCTTTCAATGTATCTTTTAGCATTCAAAAACCATCAACTGACACGATAGCTGTCGATTTAAACAATAAACCTTTTAGAGATGAAAATAATAAACTACTATTTCGTCCAGGTGGTCATGGAGCACTTATTGAGAACTTGAATGATTTACATTCGGATATTGTTTTTGTAAAAAACATTGATAATGTGGTGCCTGATAAGTATAAAAAAGATGAAGCTAATTATAAAAAGATGCTTGCAGGTATCTTGGTTGAGAAACAGCAACTAGCATTTAACTATTTATCTTTATTAGAATCAAACAATTACTCAATCAATGATTTGAAAAAAGTGAAAATATTTCTTGAAGAAGAGTTATGCACAACAAGTGAAAGCGTTACTGAGAATAATGAAAAACAGTTGACTGAATATTTGATTAAAAAATTAGATCGTCCTTTCAGAGTGTGTGGCATTGTAAGAAATATGGGAGAAGCAGGAGGAGGACCTTTTATTGTTGAAAACAAAGATGGAAGCTTCTCACCTCAAATTTTGGAAGCATCTCAGATTAGGGAGGAAAGATTTGAAGAGCTTGCAGATAAATCAACACACTTTAATCCAGTTGACTTGGTATGCGGAATGAAAGACAGAAAAGGTACTAAATATAACCTAATGAACTTTGTTGACAATTCAACAGGATTTATATCATCCAAGTCTATCAATGGTAAACCTCTAAAAGCTTTTGAGCTTCCTGGTTTATGGAATGGAGCAATGAGTGATTGGAATACAGTTTTTGTGGAAGTACCCATTAGTACATTCAATCCTGTTAAGACCGTAAATGATTTGCTGCGAGATGAACATCAATAGATGAATAATTGTCTATACATTGTTTTTTTGAAATAATAAATAAAACTGAAGAGCATCGCTTCGGTTTTATTGATTTCTGAAAGTAAATGATAATTTTCCAATATTATTCTCTTATAGTTTAAACGTATTATTAAATTTCAATTTATTAAATATATCCAGTCTAAGGGTTTGCAAAGATTTATTTGTAACTTCGTGTTGGATAAAAATCAATCTTACAGAGGCAAGGCTTCTATATTATTTTTATGAGCGAAGACAAAAAGACATTGAATGAAGATAAAATAATTCAAGAGGAGTTTCAAGCTCTTCTTGATGATTACCTTTCGTCGAATCACCGCAAGAAAGTGGACATTATAACAAAAGCATTTAACATTGCTCATGATGCTCACAAAGGCTCGCGTCGTCGTTCGGGGGAGCCCTATATCATGCATCCCTTAGCAGTAGCTCGGATTGTTTCGAGCGAAATAGGGTTGGGTTCAACATCTATATCTGCAGCACTATTACATGATGTTGTTGAGGATACTGAGTATACGGTTGAGGATATTCAAATAATGTTTGGAGATAGAATCTCAACAATTGTTGATGGTCTCACAAAAATATCAAGTGGGATGTTTGGCAGCAATGTTTCTGCTCAGGCAGAAAACTTTAGGAAGTTGCTTCTTACTATGTCTAATGATATTCGTGTCATTCTTATAAAGATAGCAGATCGACTCCATAACATGCGTACATTGTCTTCTATGGCACCTGCCAAGCAGTACAAAATTACTGGCGAAACAATGTATATTTATGCACCTTTGGCTCATCGTTTGGGGCTATTTGCTATAAAAACAGAATTAGAAGAGCTTTGTTTTAAATATGAACATCCTGAGACTTTCGCCGAAATCACTGAGAAAATAAAAGGTACAGCTGATGCTCGGAATATAATATATGAAAATTTTGCAAAACCTGTTGTGGTTGAATTAGACAAAATGGACATTGAGTATGAGATGCGAGCTCGTGTTAAATCGGTTTACTCCATTTGGAATAAGATGGAAACTAAAAAAGTTGATTTCGAAGAGATTTATGATTTATTC
>DATERO010000144.1:0-4422 GCA_035271465.1 Dysgonamonadaceae bacterium
CTTCAGGTAGATACATTGGCAAAAAATGCAGAAGAATTTGGTCTTACACATTATGGATTGGGTCACTCAAAGAACGGTATTGTTCACGTAATAGGACCCGAAAATGGCTATACACAACCAGGCATGACAATTGTTTGTGGGGATAGTCATACTTCAACTCATGGTGCTTTTGGAACGATTGCTTTTGGAATAGGAACGAGCGAGGTGGAGATGGTATTGGCATCGCAATGTATATTGCAAACCCGACCTAAAACAATGCGTGTTAATTTTGAAGGAAAGTTGAATCCACTGGTAGGTGCTAAAGATTTGGCACTATACATGATTTCTCAACTTTCAACGAGCGGTGCTACTGGATATTTTGTTGAGTATGCTGGCGAGGCTATTAGAGAGCTTTCGATGGAAGCTCGCATGACAATGTGTAACTTGAGTATTGAGATGGGTGCACGTGGTGGATTGATTGCTCCTGACCAGAAAACATTTGATTATATCAATGGTCGCGAATTTGCACCCAAGGGAGCAGATTGGGACAGAGCTGTTGCTTATTGGAAAACATTGAAAACTGATGAAGGTGCAAAGTTTGACAAAGAGGTAACATATGATGCATCCAAAATTAGACCAATGATTACTTATGGTACTAATCCGGGTATGGGTATGTATATCGATGGTACTATTCCAAGATTGGAAGACATTGAAGAGTCAGGAAAGAAATCGTTCCAGAACTCATTGAAATATATGGGATTCGAATCGGGCGAGAAGTTGGAAGGCAAACAAGTTGACTATGTTTTCTTAGGAAGCTGTACGAATGGTCGTATCGAAGATTTTCGCTTGTTCACCAAATATATAAAGGGTAGAAAAAAAGCTGATAACATTACTGCATGGTTAGTTCCAGGAAGTTGGAAGGTGCACAAACAAATTGAAGCCGAAGGCTTAGATAAAATATTGATTGAGGCAGGTTTTGAATTGCGTCAACCTGGATGTTCGGCATGTCTTGCCATGAACGATGATAAAGTACCAGCGGGTAAGTATGCAGTTTCTACTTCTAATAGAAACTTTGAAGGACGTCAAGGTCCTGGCTCACGTACCATTCTTGCAGGTCCATTGGTGGCAGCGGCTGTGGCAGTAACAGGCAAAATTACTAACCCAACTGAGGTGTTCGATTTAGACCCAGTGTTAGCTTAATCATATAATAATAGGGTGCTTCTAATATTGAATACAAGGATAAGACAAGTAACGCACCAGAAATAATAATACAATTACTATACGAAATATAAACATGGAAAAATTTAAATTGATAACATCAACTTGTGTACCTCTTCCAATTGAGAATGTTGACACTGATCAAATAATACCTGCACGTTTTCTAAAAGCTACAACCAGAGAAGGATTTGGTGATAATCTTTTTGCTGACTGGCGATACAACAAAGATGGATCTCCAAAAACTGATTTTGTACTTAACGACCCTACTTACTCTGGTGAAGTATTGGTGACAGGAAAAAACTTTGGTAGCGGATCTAGCCGTGAACATGCTGCATGGGCTTTGGGTGGTTATGGCTTTAAAGTGATTGTATCAAGCTTCTTTGCTGATATTTTTCAGAATAATGCATTGAATAATGGGATACTTCCTATTGTAGTTAATGAGACATTTTTGCAAGATCTATTTAGAGCAATTGAGAAAAATCCTGGAGTAACTGTAACTGTTGATTTGCCCAATCAAACAATTGTAAATAATGAAACAGGGGAGAGTCAATCTTTTGATATAACTCCATACAAGAAAAATTGCTTGATGAATGGTTTAGATGATATAGACTTCCTTCTTTCAAACAAAGACAAAATAGATTCGTACGAACAAAAACGACTATATAGTTATTAAATAGCACCTTTCTGTGGAAAATAAAGCCAAAAGTACAATGATAGAAATAATGGATACTACACTTCGAGACGGAGAACAGACCTCAGGTGTTTCCTTTGCAATTCAAGAAAAGGTGAGTATTGCTCGACTTTTACTTGATGAAGTGTGTGTGGATCGAATTGAAGTTGCTTCTGCTCGTGTTTCCGATGGTGAGTTTAAAGCTGTAAAGAAAATTGCTGAGTGGGCTAAAAGCAATGGACACATTGATAAAATAGAAGTGTTAGGTTTTGTTGATGGTAAAGTTTCTTTAGATTGGATTGTAAGTGCTGGATGTAAGGTTGTTAATCTTTTGTGTAAGGGTTCACTAAAACATTGCACATATCAACTAAAACTAACTGCCAAAGAGCATATAGCCAAAATAAAAGAGGTAATTGCTAATGCTCAAGAAATGGGTGTTACTGTAAATGTTTACTTGGAAGATTGGTCTAACGGCATGAGTGACTCTGAGGAATACATATATCAAATAGTGGATGAGTTGCAACATCAACCCATTAAACGTTTCATGCTACCAGATACATTGGGAATTCTAAATCCTGACAAAACAGCTGAATTTGTGAAGAAGATGGTGGCACGATATCCACAACTGCACTTCGATTTTCATGCACACAACGATTATGACTTGGCAGTTGCCAATGTATATGAAGCAATAAAAGCTGGTGCAAAAGGAGTTCATGTAACTCTCAATGGTTTGGGTGAACGCGCAGGTAATGCATCATTGACAAGTGTGTTGGCATTGATTCACGATCATCTGAAATTGGAAACCAATGTAAACGAAAACAATGTTTACTACGTGAGTAAAGTGGTTGAAAGTTATTCAGGAATACGTATTTCTAAGAATATGCCAGTTATTGGAGATAATGTCTTTACGCAAGTGGCAGGTATTCATGCAGATGGTGATAAGAAGAAAAACTTATATCACAGCAGATTAATGCCAGAGCGTTTCGATAGATTGAGGGAATATGCCTTGGGCAAAACTTCTGGTAAAGCCAATATCATGAATAATCTGAAAACACTGGGTATTGAGTTGGATGATGAATCAATGGCAAAAGTAACTGCACGCATTATAGAGCTCGGCGACAAAAAACAGATTGTTTCACCTGACGAATTGCCTTACATCATTTCCGATGTGTTGAAAAATGGTATGGAGGATGCCGATATACAGATGCTTAACTATTCATTCTCATTAGCCGATGGGCTTCGACCGTCAGCAACAGTTAAGATCTCCATTAAGGGAGAAGTTTATCAACAGTCGGCAGCAGGTGATGGTCAATACCATGCTTTCTCAAAAGCACTGTATAAAATATACAGGAAACTAAATAAACCAACTCCCGAATTATTGGATTATGCTGTTGTTATTCCTCCAGGAGGGAGAACTGATGCCTTTGTTCAAACAATTATGACTTGGAAGTTTGATGATAAATCCTTTAAAACGCGCGGACTAGATGTCGATCAAACCGTGGCAGCCGTAAAGGCAACCATTAAGATGCTTAATATGATTGAGAGTGGTAATATACCCTCCATTAGATTTATAGAATTATAATTAGCTAATTAGCTTACACTTAAAAAATTAAATATAAACCTCAGTTTGAGATATAGAAATAAAGTATGAAATTAAATATTGCAGTATTACCCGGTGATGGGATTGGACCAGAGATAACAAAACAAGCACTTGAAGTTACAAAAGCTATTTGCAAAAAGTTTAACCATACACTTGAGTATGAATCAGCAATTGTTGGTGCTTGCGCAATTGATGAAACGGGTGATCCTTATCCTGCTAAAACGCATGATCTATGTATGCAATCCGATGCAGTATTGTTTGGAGCAATTGGAATGCCTAAATATGATAATGATCCTTCGGCTAAAGTGCGCCCAGAGCAAGGATTATTGAAAATGCGTAAGGATTTAGGATTGTATGCAAATATTCGACCAGTAACAACTTTTCCATCATTGCTTCATAAGTCGCCATTACGTGCAGAAATAATTGAAGGGGCAGATTTTATGTGTATTCGCGAGTTGACAGGCGGAATGTATTTTGGTAGACCTCAAGGACGTAGCGAAGACGGGAACACTGCTTATGATACATGTGTATATACACGAGAAGAAATTGAACGAATACTGCATCTTGCATACAAATTTGCATTGCAAAGACGCAAGAAAGTTACTGTTGTTGACAAAGCCAACGTAATTGCAACTTCACGTCTATGGAGACAAATAGCTCAAGAGATAGCTCCACAATATCCCGATGTAGAAACAGAGTATATGTTTGTGGACAATGCAGCAATGCGCATCATCCAATGGCCAAAGAGCTTTGATGTGATGGTTACTGAAAATCTTTTTGGTGATATATTGACCGATGAGGCTTCTGTAATTACAGGATCGATGGGTATGCTTCCTTCTGCTTCTATTGGTTTGCACACTTCAGTTTTTGAACCCATTCATGGTTCATATCCCGAAGCAGCAGGTAAAAACATTGCCAATCCGTTAGCAGCAATTCTTTCAGCAGCTCTTATGTT